>CAZIDS010000008.1:0-32010 GCA_964537945.1 uncultured Gemmatimonas sp.
CAGCTCGAGGTCCCATCTCTGCGCGTGGTGCGCCGCGCGACGCAGCGCATCCCGAACATCAGCGACGGGACCTACTCGGCCCCGACGCTGCATGAGGCGAACGGCTTCACCGCCGCGTCCCGTGCGTTGCCCGGCGACCGTTTCACGGACGCGGATATCGTCGCTTCCTGGGTGGGCGACACGCTGGTCGCGGTGCGGCACCATCCGACGCTGTCCGCCGCGGATTCGGCGATGACGCGGCGTCGCCTGCCGTCGGACAGCACGCGGTTCTGGGTCCGGACGATCGACGCCGGCGAGCGGGCGCTGCTCGCGAAGGTCGAGGTCAGGGACGACACCTCGTCCACGATGCTGGTCGCCCTGGCGCCGCTCGACCCGGGCGCCACGCTGCAGCGCCTCATCGAGGTGCCGCGCGGGCGGGCGACGCTGCTGGCCGATCAGCGGAGGATCCTCGTGCAGGAGGTGGACGGATCGCTCCGCCGCTCGGTGTCGGACGTCAAGGTGACCGGTTTCGTCCGCATCGTCGACGGCGAGACGGGCCGCACCGTGCGCGAGTTCAACGACGCGAGCCTCGCCGGCCCGTTCGAGATCGTGCGGCCGGTCTGCTCCACGCCGGCCGCGTCCAAGGTCTACATGCGCACGCGCGACGCCGGCTTCGCCATCCTCGACATCGGGACGGGGGCCGTGACCGCGCGCCCCGTCCTCGTGCACCCGGCCGACCGCTGCACCTTCACTCCCTGAGCGGCGGCCGCGCCTAGCGGATCGCCATCACGCACTCGACCATCTGGTCGATCGCGATCTCGGTGCCCTGGTAGAACCCCGACTCCATGTTGGTCTTCAGGTCGGCCTCGCTGCGGTGCAGCGCCGTGAAGACGTACTTCGTGCCCGCGCCGACGCTCTCCATCGTCACGATCGCGGTGATCGGGATGTCGTCGAACACGGCCGGGCGGTAGCCGGGGAAGAGCATCGACGTCCATACGAGGCGCTTCATCGGCACGACGTCGAGGAAGCAGCCGAGGTTGGGGAACTCGCCGCCGTCGGCGGTGGCGATGTCGATGCTGAACATGCCGCCGGGCCGCACGTCCATCTCGGCGCGGGCCACGCGTCCCCACGCCTTCGGCATGTACCACTCCTTCAGGTGCTCGGGCTTCGTGAGCGCCTCCCACACGAGGCGCACGGGCGCGTCGATGGTCCGCTCGATGGCGAAATCGAACTTGGGGTCGAACGCGAAGATCTTCTTCATGGCCGGGACTCCTTCTCCTTGAGGTGTCTGACGTATTCGTCGAATCGGTCGAGTCGGCGTTCCCAGGACTTGCGGCGCGCCGTGAGCCAGTCGTCCACGACCGCGAACCGCTCGGGGGCGATCTCGTAGGTCCGCACGCGCCCCTGTTTGCGTGAGGTGACGAGGCGGCTCTTCTCGAGCAGGGCGAGATGCTGCACGAAGGACGGGAGCTGGATGTCGAACGGCGCCGCGAGTTCGCTCACGGTCGCGGGGCCGTCGGACAGGATCTCGAGGACCCGTCGTCGTGTGGGGTTGGCGAGGGCGGTGAAGACCTCGTCGGTGACCGCGGAATGGACCATACTTTGAGTATTACCTAAGTATTCGCCTCGCGCAAGGGGCGCCTCCAGGGCGGTAGATTCGGGGAGGCAGGACCACGCCAGGAGGGCCTCGCATGGCCGCGAACCAGGGACCGCCGGGCCTCAAGGACGGCGAGCGGTGCACGGTGATCGGCGGGACGCACAACGCTTGCGCGCAACGTCGAGCGGTCACGTTCCAGCTAGCGGAGGCCTCGACGCCATGATCGACATCCGGATCCGTCCTGCACTCGCGCTCGCCGTCGTCCGGCGCCGCGCGCGCCCCGGCGAGCTCTCGCGCGTGGTGCCCGCGGGGTGCGGTCTCGTGTGGAAGGCCCTCGGCGCGCAGGACGTGCGCGGCGGCCGCAACGTCGCGCTCTACCTGAATGACGCGATCGACCTCTGCGCCGGGGTCGAGGCCGTCGCGCCCTTCCGCGCCGACGGCGAGCTGGTCGCCGCGGAGACGCCGGCCGGCGAGGTCGCGTCCCTGGTGCATCACGGACCGTACGCGACGCTCGCCGCGGCGCACGACGCGATCCACGCCTGGAGCCGCAGCAGCGGACGGCAGCTCGCTGGTCCACGGTGGGAGCTCTACGACCACTGGGACGCGGCTTGGGACGCGCACCCCGAGCGCATCCGGACCGAGGTCTGTTACCTGCTGGTGCCCGGCAGCGGGCCGGGGCGGTGACACCGCCGGGTCCGCGCAGGTAGCTGGAGCGATGCCCTTTCCGGAGGAGACCGTGACCCGCTCGAACGCGCACGTAGCCGGACCGGGAATGCCGACGCTGACGCGCCGGACGCTCGGCGTCGCGCTCGCCACCGCGGCGCTCGCCGCGCTCGCGTCGTGCGGCGAGTCGACGGCGCCCGGCGGGGGGCTGCATCCCATCGATTCGATCGGCCAGCTGCGGCTCGACGTCGAGATCGCGGACAACTCGATCGAACTCGGCGACTCGCTCGCGCTCACGATGCGGCTCCGGAACCTCTCGGACGAGAGCGTGCGCCTCGGCTTCGGTTCCTCATGCCAGATGATGCCGTACGTGGAGACCGCAGGCGGAGAGACCGTGCATCCGGGCGGCGGCGCGTGGGCGTGCGCGGCGGTGCTGACGCAGCTCGACGTGCCGGCCCGCGGCGAGGTCGTGCGGACGATCCACGTGCGCAGCGCGGCGTCGGACACGGGGACGCTGCGCAGCCCGTTGCGCCGCGGGCGCTATCGCGCCTACGCCGAGCTCGAGTCGTCGATGAACCGCCAGGCGCTCCGCGCAACGGCGATCGAGTTCGAGGTGCGTTGACCGGGCACCGGGTGCGGGGCGCCGCGCGCACCGAAACGCGCGGTGGCGGTCCCCGTATCATATTGAAGGGCGCGACCGGGCCCGCCCATCCTGGGGCGGGCCGATGATCGCGCGGAGGGCACACCCGTGAAGTCGCTCATCGCGCTGCTCGCGCTCGCCTCGACCGCGTCGTTGCCCGCGCCCGCGCCGGTGCCGGCGCTCCCGACCGATCCCGTCTGGTTCTGGTTCGCGACCTGCGGCGGGCCGATGATGACGCTCGAGGTGCTGATGGACGGCCAGGTCGTGCACCGCACCACCTTCCCGCTCTGCCGCGCCGATCGCGAGTCGAAGGAGAGCCAGGGGCAGGCGAGCCGCGTCGAGTTCACGTGGCGCCCGAACCGCGTCATCGTCTGGCGGCGCGACGCGGCCGACGTGAACCGTTCCCCGGCCGACCGGCCGCTCGAGGTGAACGTCTGGCAGGCGGGCGCCGACCCGGGCCAGATGCTCCTCGGCGTGAGCGTCGTCGGCGCGGACGAGATCCTGATGAACACGTTGCACATCGCGCACCCCGCGGGGCGCGACGAGACGCACCTCGCCAACGGCGTCGTCGTGCGGACCTACCGGTCCACGCGCGACGGGACCCCGCTGCCGCGGAGCGACTGACCGATGCGCGCCATCGTCGAATCGCAGATCGCGGACATCCCGCACGAGATGACGTCGACCGCGTTCGAGATCCCGGGGCACCGGATCATCGAGAACAAGGGCGTCGTGCGCGGGGTGGTGGTGCGCTCGCGCTCGGTCATCGGGACCTTCGGCGCCGGGCTCCAGACGATCTTCGGCGGGAACATCACGCTCTTCACCGAGCTCGCCGAGCGCACGCGGCAGCAGGCGTTCGACACGATGCTCATCCAGGCGCACCTCGCCGGCGCCGACGCGGTGATCGGCGTGCGCTACGATGCGACCGAGGTGATGAACGGCGTCACCGAGGTGATCTGCTACGGGACGGCGGTGCGGCTGGAGCGGGGGGCGCGGTGAGGTGGGCGCGGCGCGCAGTAGCGGCTCTCCGGCTCTTCCGGGGCCGTTGGGTGGCGATCGTGCTGCCGCTCCTCGCGGCGGCGGTCTTCGTCCGCACGCGATCGGTCGGGCTGAGCGTCTGGTATGTGGCGCTCTACGTGATGATCCCGTTCATGTTCCTCCGCGTCCTCCTTGAGCAGCTCGCGGGGCGCGCGGACGATCCCAACGACCCGGGGCAGGAACTGAGCCGGTCGGCGCGCGGCCTCCTGGTGGCGTTCTTCGGCATGTCGCTCGTGACGCTCCTCACGATGCTCATGCAGGGCGAGGACTTCGGGTTCGGACTCCTCTCGGTCCTCGTGATGGGGCCGGTGATGGGCGTCGTCGGTTTCCGCGGGCGCGCATTCGGTGAGCTCGGCCGCGGCGTCGGCGCACGAAGGAAGCGTGCGGGCACCAGCCCGACGGGCGCGGCCGAGGCTTCCGGGGGATGATCGCGCCGCCGCGCGGCGCCGGTCCGAGGGGGTCGCTGTGCACGTTCTTGCTCGCGGCCGCGGCGTTCGACGCGATCGCGCAGTCGCCTACCGCCGCGCCGATCGTCGTCGGTGTGCTGGAGACGCCCGACTGCGGACCCTCGACGCGCGCCGTGCGTCCGCTCTTCGTGCGGCTCGCCGCGGGCTGGGTGTCGTTGAGCGACACCGGCGTCACCGTCAACCACCCGATGCCCGACGAGTGGGAGATCGCGTTCGACGGCCGCGACCGCGGGCGCGTGCACACCGTCCCGCGGGCCGGCGAATCACCACCCGCCGTCCGGCCGCCCGCGGGACTGTTCGAGGGATGGTGCGCAGCTCCCGAGCTGCGGCCGCTCGTGGCCGTTTCGGCGGCGAACTTCGAGGATCCTGACCAGTGGAAGCCGGTGCGGCTCAACGATGCCGAGCGGGGTGCGCTGCTTCCGGCGCTGCTTGCAGACGGCGACACGACCTTCAACTGCCGGGCCCCGGTGGATACCGCGGCACCGTTCGTCCCGCGGTCCGCGGACACCGAGATCACGCAGGCCTACCGCGACCGCCGCGGTCGGACGATCGCCGGCATCCGCATCCGCCGCAGTCTCTACCGGTGCGACTTCATACTCGAAGGTCCATGGCTGACCCATTGGTTCGTGCTCGGTCCGTCACCGCAGCTCCTGGGCACCGACCTCGAGTCGGTGGACGCCGGCGACTACGATCGCGATGGCACTTCGGAGCTCATCTTCTGGCAGGGCGCCTACAACCGGGACGGCTACGTGCTCGTGACCGGCGACCTGCGCCGGCGTGTCGAGCACGGCTGGTCATACCACTGAATCCAACGGAGACGATCGGTGTCCAAGGCTTCGCGTCTCGCGGCCTGCGCCGCGCTGCTGCTCCTCAATACCTGCGGCGTCAAAGGCCAGATGGACGACGCGTTCGGCGACCAGAACTTCAAGTCGGCGATCGCGCTCGTCGAGCTCCACCGCGTGCGCTTCGGCGCGTATCCCGACAAGATCTCCGACCTGAAGTTCCTCGGTCAGTGGGATCAAATCTACGTCTCGGGCGTCGAATATCGGAAGCTCGATGAGGGCTACGAGCTCAACGTGACGCGCGGCTGGGTCGGGAAGCCGACGCTCGAGTATCCGGCCGAGTTCTGGCAGGGGATCGGGCTGCGCAAGTCGAACATGCTCAGGGCGTCCGCACCGACGCCGGCGCCCTGACGCGCGCGCGACGATGCCGACGAAGGAGCAGTACGTCTGCGCGCTCGAGGCCCTCGTGCGGCGCGGCCTGCATGAGAAGAAGCGCGCGATGCTCCTCTACCACGCGTCGCGGCGCTCGCACACCGTCACCATGAGCATGCTGGCCGAGCACGTCGGCTACCGCTCGTTCAGCCCGGCGAACCTCCACTACGGCAGGCTCGGCCTCGACATCGCCGACCTCGGTGCCTTCTCGCTCCCCGACCGGCGCTTCGGCATCTCGGCCATCGGCAGCTGGGACCGGACGCCGCCGCATCCGTCGGGGCAGTTCGCGTTCACGATGCGGCCCGAGCTCGTGGAGGCCGTGCGCGAGGTGCTCGGGGCCTCCAAGCGCCGCGCGCGACCGGCACGGCCGGCGCGATGACCGATGACGCGCTGCTGCTGGACGACGCGCTCCGGCAGCTCTACCGCGCGCACGACCTCCCCGCCGACGGCGGCGCGAGCTCCGACTGGTTCCACGTGAAGCTCGGTCCGCTCACGATCCCGCTCCCGAACCCTCCCTCGCGCCAGCGCGCGGTGTTCGTGCACGACACGAACCACGTGCTCACCGGCTACAACGCCGTGTTCAGCGAAGGCGAGATGTCGATCGCGTCGTTCGAGGTCGGGGCAGGGTGCGGGCGTGTCTGGGTCGCGTGGATCCTGAACCTCCCCCTGATGGCGCTCGGCGTGCTGGTGGACCCGCGCCGCATCCTTCGCGACTTCGTGCGCGGACGCCGGAGCCGGAGTCTCTACACCGCGGGCATCGAGCGCGAGGCGCTGCGCGCGATGCGTGTGGGCGATCTGCGCCGGTTCGCGCGGCTCGACGAGACGCCCCCGCGCGCGACCGGCGCCGACCTCGCGGCCCTCGGCGCGTACGTGCTCGCGACGTGGCTCGTGCTGCTCGCGCCGGCACTCGCCGTGGTCGCCTCTCTGGCGGCGTCGTGACCGGTTCCTTGGCGGAGCGCTAGCCGAAGCAATACGGTGGCGGCGGGCCGGTCCGGGCTCCATTGTTGAGCGGTCAGGCGGCCGAGCGGCCGGCCGGGATCCCGTCGAGGTGACGATGCGACACAGCAGTTCCACCCTCGAAGCGCTGCATCGGCTGTCGTCGAGCAATCGCGACGTGCTCAAGGAGGACCGCGAGTGCGGCTGCTTCCATTGCCTGCGCACGTTCAAGGCGAGTGAGATCACGAAGTGGATCCCCGAGCGGGACGGGCGCGACGAGACCGCGCTCTGCCCGCACTGCGGCGTGGACAGTGTGCTGCCGGCGCGCGCGGGTGAGCGCGTGGACGCCGAGATCCTGCGCGCGATGCAAGCCTACTGGTTCCAGCGCGGCGTGCCGCTGCCGGGCGGCCCGCGGCTGCTCGCCGAGGCGAAGCTGAAGCTCCAGCCGCTGCTGCGGCGGCTCACCTGGGACCTGTGGGCGTCGCGGAAGGATCTCCACTGAGTCATCGCGTCGCACGCGGGCGCATCGCGGTCGTCGCGGCGCTGACGCTCGCGATGGCGGTGACCGCGTGCTTCCCGCTGCCGCACCGGCACACCAAGCGCGCGGGCGCGCGGTTCACGGTGACCGACCGCGCCGGACGGCCGATCCCCGGCGCGGTGATCCACGTGTACGCCGGCAACATCATCGGCGGCTCGGTGGACCGTGATACGCAGGTCGTCGCCGACTCGGCGGGGAAGGCCGCCGTGCGGTGGAAGCGCGACTGGCACGCGTTCCTGCTGCTCATCCCGGACGCCGAGGCGCCGGAGGTGTTCGGGTGGTGCGCGGAGGCGCCGGGGCGCGCGGCGCAGGGCGGGGCGCTCGAGGATGAGGCGGCCCAGACCGTCTCGGTCTCGCTCGCGGTGGCGGACTCGACGGGGCAGTGCGCGACCGCGCTCGACTTCTACAACCTGAAGCAAGGCCAGCTCGTCGCCGATCGCCCGAGCTCGCGCCTCGACACGAAGCCGATCGAATTCGCCGGCGTTCCGGTGGGAGCCGCGCCGCCGTCGCCCGGTGCGGCGGACACGCCGCGCGCGGCCTGGGTGCCGCCGGCCTCGGACACCGCGATCGTCGACGTCGGGCAACTGACGCTCGTCGCGTTCCATCCGTTCGTGAGCGACTCGGTCTACGACGCCGACCCCGACCTGGGCGAGACGATGAGTGACTACGCGCACTATCTCGGTGCGGCGACGGAGGACCTGCGCACGCTCGGCTTCGCGATCGAGGGGCGCGTCGTCGGTACGCTGCGGTTCCGCGCCGGCGAGCGCGTGTGGTCGTGGGCGCCGCCGCGCGACGGCGCGGATCTCGGCTTCCTCTTCACGGACCTAGACGGGCGGGTGCGCGTGCGATACGGCGTGCTGGAGGCGGAAGGACTCGTCGCGGAGGCCGACAGCTTCTCGCGCGGGGCACGGCGGGACACGGTGCGCCGGCCGCGATGATGATCAAGTGGATGCTCGGCCTCGGCGCGGCTTTCCTGGCGCTCCTGTTCATCCTCGCGGCGCTCCTGCTCCGACAGCCGGCCATCGAGCCGTACGTGCCCGCGAAGGGCCAGACGGTGCGCGACGTGGTCACGGGTACGTGGACCTGGGGGACGGGGAAGGACGCGTGCGCCGGTGCGACGCACACCTATTCGTTCTCGGAGGACGGGCGCGTGATGACGCTCGTGAGCCGTGACTCGGTGGTCCCGACGATGCCGATCGACACGACCGTCTACGACATCGTCGGCGAGGGACCCTCCTTCCTCACCGGCGCGATCCGCGGCGAGACGCGCATGCGCGACGACGGCAAGCCGGTCGTGTGGGACCTCGTGCTGACCGGGCCCGACGCGTACGCATGGCACCGCACCGACTGGCCGGAGGGGGCGGGCACCGCGCGCATCCGGCGCTGCGGCGGCGAAGCCGCCGCCAAGGAGTAGCGCGTGCTCTTCGTCCCGGCGGAGGAGTTCCGCTGGTACACTCGGCTGACGCCGGCCGAGTGCGAGGCGCGGCTGTCGAAGGCGATGGACCCCGAGTGGACGTGGCGCTCGCCGATGCGGGGCCTGACCGGCACGGGGACGGTCATCGGCCGTGTCGCTGACGGCACGCTGCGGCTGCGGCGGCGGATCCAGTACCGGAACTCGTTCCAGCCGGTGCTCACGGCGACGATCCGGAGTGAGCCGGGCGGAGCGAGCATCGAAGGCCGGATCGCGATGCACGGGTCGGTGCGCGTCTTCCTGGTCCTCTGGTTCCTGATCTTGGTCCTCGTGGGTGTGCCGCTCGTCCTAAAGGGACTCCAGGTGATGTCCGCGGCCGAAGGATCGGACGACCCGAACTGGTGGTTCAACCTCGTCATCCCTCCCGCGATGGCGCTGTTCGCGTTCGGCATCGCGCGCTTCGGGCGGTTCCTGGCGCGCGAGGAGCCAGCGCTGCTGAAGTCGTTCCTCGCGACGACGATCGAGGCGCATCCCGGCGTCGAGTGACTTCAGGGCGAGCGCCGTCACGGACACCTCACGCGGGCCTCATCGGTTCGTAATGCGGTCCTCACGCCGCGCATCGGTTGGCGCGCCAACTTGCCGGCGACCCCTCACGCGAGGCCCCATGCGCTCCGGTCCGCACGCCGCCATCGTCGCCGTCCCGAACGTGACGCCGATGATCGACGTCATGCTCGTGCTGCTGATCATCTTCATGGTCGTCACGCCGGCCCTCACCAGCGGCGTGCACGCCGAGCCGCCCGTGGCGGAGAACGTCGCGCCGCGCCCGACCGACGAGGGCGACCACACGCTCGCGCTCGACGCCGCCGGCAAGCTCTACCTCGACACGAAGCCGGTCGCGGCGGCGCTCCTCGGGCCGTCGCTCCGCGCATTGTATCCGGCGGGCGCCGCCGACCGCGTCCTGTTCGTGCGCGCGCACAAGGAGCTGCCGTATGCCGCCGTGGTGGATGCGGTGGACGTCGCGAGCAGGAACGGCGTCGCGGTCGTGGGCTTCGTCTCGGAGAGGCGGCGCGACTTGCCCTGAGCACGCGCCGCACTGGCGAGTCGCGCGCTACGGCGGCGAGATTGTGCATGTGGCCAGCACCTGCGATCGCCCGTGAACATCCCATTCGGCCCCGTCGTCGTCGTCAGCATCGGCGCGTTCATCGGCGCGTACGGCGTGGTCGAGCGCGCCCGTTCCGCGACTGCACTCAGGTTTCCGTTCGTCGTCGGTACGGTGAGTTGGTCCGTGATCGAGGAGTACACGGACTCGGACGGTTACACGATGTTCCGACCGTCAGTGGCAGTCGACTACGAGGTCGCAGGGATCTCGTACACCACGCGCAATGTCGCCGAGGCGTCTTACGGGACTTCGTGGGCGTCCGGCGCGGCGCGACTGGTGGATCGGTATCCTCTTGGCAGCCGGATCGCGGTCTTCGTGAATCCCGACGACCACTCCGCGGGAGTCGTCGACCCGACGGCGCACATGTGGCTGGCCTACCTGTTCATGGCCGTCGGCGCGGCCGTGATGATTGCCGGCTTCGCGTGGTATTGGCTGAGGTTCCGCTAGACTTCACCGCATGCGCCGATTCCTCGCGTTCGTCGCCCTCTGCCTTGCACCGTTGACGAGAGCGTCCGCGCAATCCGGCGTCACCCTCTCCGGCCGCGTCCTCGACGCCGAGTCCCGCGCGCCGATGCCGTACCTCACCGTGCAGCTGCTGGCCGAGCGCGACAGCGCGTTCGTCACCGGCCGGCTCACCAACGAGTCGGGCGCGTTCACGATCGCCGGTCTCGCGAAGGGCGCGTACGTGCTCGTCGTGCGCGCGGTCGGCTACGCGCCGATCCGCCAGCGCGTGCTCGTCGGCGAGCTGAGCCAGTTCCTCGACGCCGGCACGCTGCTGATGGTCCGCCAGGCGCAGACGCTGGGCGCCGTCGCCGTCACCGCGGAGGCGCAGGGCGTCGCCGAAGCGTTGGACAAGAAGACGTTCACGGTGGCCGACAACGTGAGCAGCGCCGGCGGCTCGGCGCTGCAGGCGATGTCCACCGTGCCGGGCGTGACGGTCTCGCAGGAAGGGAAGGTCGAAGTGCGCGGCAGCGACAAGGTGCTCGTGCTCATCGACGGCAAGCAGACGGCGCTCACCGGGTTCGGCTCGCAGGCGGGACTCCAGAATCTCCCGGCCTCCGCGATCGAGCGGATCGAGCTCATCACGAACCCGTCGGCGCGCTTCGACGCGAACGCGAGTGCGGGGATCATCAATCTCGTGCTGAAGCAGGAGGAGCGCGAAGGGCTCAACGGCACGCTCGGCGTGGTCGCCGGCGCCGGCGCGCTCTGGATGAAGCGCGAGAACCTCCCGACGATCCGCCCGCAGTACCAGCGGACGCCGAAGTTCAACCCGTCGCTGGCGCTGAACTACCGCGCGGGCCGAACGAACTCGTTCTTCCGCGCCGACTGGCTCAGCTCGCCGACGCTCAACCGGAACGAGTTCGCCACGCGCACCTACGACGACGGCACGGTCATCTACCAGCAGCTGAAGCGGAACCGGCAGACCGACTTCGCGACGCTCACCGGCGGCGTGGATCACGCCTTCGACGGACGCAACGCGCTCGTCGTCTCCGGCCTGCTGAGCCAGGAGACGATCATCGACCGCGGCGACAACCCGTACTTCGAGGATTCGCTCGCGAACCGCACGCGGCTCTGGCAGTTCCTCGAGGACGAGGTGAAGTACACGGCCTACGCGACCGCGGTCTTCACGCACCGCTATCCGCAGGCCGGCCACACGCTCGCGATCACGGCGAACTACTCGTTCCACCGCGAGGACGAGAAGTACTTCTTCACGAACACCGTGCCCGGCTCGAGCGGCACCGACGCCTTCGCGCTCCTCTCCGACGAGCACGTCGTGGACCTCAACGCCGACTACGTGCGCCCGCTGCGGCAGGGACGCGTCGAGACCGGCTTCAAGGGACGCTTCCGCTCGATCCCGGTGGACATGGACTTCCGACCGGGCACGAACTCGCAGATCGACACCGGCGCCGGCGGCTGGGCCGACTACCGCGAGCTCATCCCCGCGGCCTACGGCAACTATGTGTACGAAGGCGACCGCGTCGAGCTCGAAGGCGGGCTGCGCCTCGAGAGCGTGCAGGTGGACTACAAGGTCAACCCGGACCACAACACCTACTCGAGCGACGGCTACCGCTACGCGCGGCTCTTCCCGAACGTGCGCGCGGCCTGGAAGCTCGACGACCATCGCAAGCTCACGGTCTTCGTGAACCGGCGCGTGGACCGGCCGAACGAAGTGGACATCCGCATCTTCCCGAAGTACGACGAGCCCGAGCTCGTGAAGGTCGGCAACCCCGGCCTGCAGCCGCAGTACTCGACCGCGGCTGAGCTCGGCTACAAGGCGAGCTGGGGCGGCGGGAGCTTCTACACGGCGGCCTACCATCGCATCGTGGACGGCACGATCACGCGCATCGCGACGCAGCCGCCCGGCAGCACGCTGCTCTACAACGTCTTCCAGAACGCGGGCCGCAGCTTCAGCACCGGCGTCGAGGCCGTGTGGCAGCAGCGCTTCACGCCGCGCATCGCGCTCACCGCGAACGCGAGCGCGTACCGGCGGGTGTTCGACGCCTTCGCCGTCGTGAACCAGTACCCGGTGCCGGTGCCGTACTCGGCGCCGCGGCAGCAGATCACGTCGGGGAACGCGAAGCTCGACGCGTCGTTCCGCCTGCCGCGCGCGTGGCAGCTGCAGGTCGCGAACGTCTACTACGCGCCTGACCTGCTGCCGCAGGGCCGGACGGGGAGCCGCTACGGCCTCGACATCGGGCTGAAGAAGGGCGTCAACCGCGGGCGCGGCGAGATCATCGTGAACGCGACCGACCTGCTGAACACGATGCAGGTGCGTCGCACCATCCGCGGCACCGACTTCACGTACCGGAGCACCGACTACCTCGAGACGCAGGTGGTCCGCGTGGGGTACAGCCGCAAGTTCTGAGTGTGCGGTACCGGGGTAGATTGGGGACATGACCGAGTCGCGCCGCCTCCTCCGCCATTTCCTCGCCGCGCTCGCCTATCGCACGCAGAAGGCGCTGCGGGGCGCGCCGCCCTCGTTCGGGAGCTTCCGCGCCGCGCCCACCTCCCGCTCGGCGTCGGAGCTCGTCTGGCACATGAGCGGGCTGGTCGGCTACGCCCGCACCTTCTTCCACGGCGGCGCCTTCGCGCCACCGGCGCTGCCGACCTTCGAGGCGGAGGTCGCGCGGTTCCACGAACTGCTTGAGCAGCTCGCGGCGGACCTCGGCGACGATTCGCTGACCTGTTCGCTCACCGACGAGCAGTTGCTGCAGGGGCCCTTCGCGGATGCGATGACCCACGTCGGCCAGCTGGCGATGCTGCGGCGGCTCGCGGGTGAGCCGGTGCCGTCGGAGAACTTCATTTACGCGAAGGTGAGCGCGGCGAATCTCTCGACGCAGCAGGCCGCACCGGCGGCGCCGGATGCGTGGTGGACGCCGGAGCAGGGGCACCGGCCGCCGGGCGCGAGGTCCTGACCGATGTCCCGCCACGAGACGCCAGTCGCTGCCGCGACGGCCGGCATCCCGCCGCACGCGATCCGCATCCTCGCTATCGCGCTGCTCGGCGTCGCGCTGGCCGCGCCGAGCGCACGCGCGCAGGAGCGTCCGACCGTCGACGACCTCGACAGCCTGCGCGCCGCGCTCGATTCGCGTGACGCCGGAAAGCGTTCCGGGGCTGCGTACTCCATCGGACAGATCGGCGCGCAGGCCGCGCCCGCCGTGCCGCGCCTGCTCGAGATGGCCCAGCGCGATCCCGATTCGCGCAGCCGCTGGATGGCGGTGCGCGCCCTCGGGTGGATCGGCGGCGGCGCGTGCGGCGCGGTGCCCGCGCTGCTCGCGCTCAGCAACGACCGCGATGACGACGTGCGAGGCGACGTCGTCGGCGCGCTCGGGTCGCTCGCGACGCACTGTCGTCGTCGGGGCGCCACCGACGCGATCCTCGACACCCTCCAGGCGCATCTGCGAGACACGGTCGGCTGGCTTCGCGCACACGCCCTCGCTGAACTCTACCAGCAGGGGGCGATCGCCCTCCCGCGCGTCGCGGTCGCGCTGCGTTCACCTGACGATTCCCTGGCCGCGCGCGCCGCGCAGATGCTCGGTGCCTCGCGCGACAGCGCCGTCGCGTGGCCCGCCCTGATGGCCGCGCTCGGTGACCGCCGCGCGATGGTGCGCGACGAGGTCGCGGACGCGCTCGGCGGGTTCGGCGCCGCGCGGCGCGTCGAACTCGAGCGGGCCGCCGCCGCCGGCCCGGACCATCGCCAGGACGGTGCGCGACGGGCGCTGCGCTTCCTCGTCCTGGCGACCCGCTCCCCGGTCGCGGGACGCTGCTTCCGCCTGTACATCGCGCCGATGGGGAAGCCGGTCGTCACCGGCGAGGATACGATCTTCTCGAAGCCACCGATGGTGGTCGAGTTCTCCACGCGCAAGCATGGACGGATGGGCGGGAGCGAAGGCCAGAGCCTCGCGGTGGAGCCCGCGGATGGCGAGGGCTACAGCATCCACGGTCCGGGCTCGTGGCGGCGCGCGGGGGACAGCATCGAGGTCGTCTGGAGCACCGGCTTCAGTGGCCTCACGATGCAGCTCAAGGCCAGCGGCGATTCGCTCACCGGGCTCTCGCGCACCTTCTGGGACTTCCCGCGCGAGAGCGAGACGTCGCGCGTCGTGGGCCGCCCCGTGCCGTGCGGCGGCCGGCCGGCCGTTCCGTGGCCCGGCGGCGAGGGCTAACGTTCCCGATCACCAGTTCACGGGAGAGCAAGGATGAACCGCACCCGCATCGCCCTCGCCGCCGTCGCCGCCCTGGTCGCCTACATGGCCGCGGGCGGCGTCTTCTTCGCCATGCCCGCGCTCCGCGAGGAGTTCACGAAGCACGCCGGCGTCTTCCGCTCCGGCGAGGCGATGAACTCCGTGATGGCGATCGGCATGACCGGCATCCTGCTCGCGATCGTCGTCGCGACGGTCATCTTCGCGAAGATGCATCCGGCGGGCGGCGGCATCCGTGACGGCGTCGAGTACGGCGCGCTGCTCGCGCTCTTCCAGCTCGGCGGCTTCGTGCTGCACAACCACATGAACCTCAACGTGAGCGCCCGGCTCACGGCGATCCAGGGCACCGTGTACACGGTGGAATGGCTCGTGGTCGGGGTCGTCATCAGTCTCGTCTATCGCGCCTGAGCCGCACGCATCGCCGATCTGGCGCGAAGAGGAGGGACCGTGAACATCCGCATCGTTCCGCTGACGCTGGGCGCCGTGTTCATCGTCGGCGCGATCGGGATCGACCTCCAACTGCGCGCCACGCAGCGCGGCGACCTGCGCGACGTGGCGGCGTTGCGCACGCAGCTCGACTCGGTCACGGCGACGCTCGGGAGCGCCGCGACTCCCGCCGACTCGGCCAGGATCTCGGCCGTAGTCGAGTCGCGGACGCAGCTGCTGGCGCGGCGCGAGTTCCACCTGCCCACCCGGCAGGAGACGCTCGACCGCTGGTGGACGATCACCGGCGGGGGGATGCTGGCGACGGTCCTCGGGGTGGTGCTGCTCGCGGCCGGGGTGTTCCGCCCGGGAAGGCGGGGCGGCTGAGGCGCGACACCCGGCGCGCGGCGGCGCCGTAGGGAGGGGACACCAACCCGACCCCATGGATCCTGTCGCAGTCGTGATCACGATCGCGTGCGGCCTCGTCGCGGTCTCCTACATCGCGCGCACCGTGGTGCACGCCGTGGTCCGCCTGCGCGAGGGCCAGCGCCGCGCGCAGGACGAGGAGCTCGCGGCGCGTCTCACGCGGATCGAGCACGCCGTCGAGGCGACCGCGCTGGAGGTCGAACGGATCGGCGAGCTGATGCGATTCACCGCGCGGCTCCAGGCGCCGGCGTCGCCCGCCGCGGTGGTCCGGCACATCACGCCGCACTGATCGGCGCGCGCCGGAAGTCCGTGATCGCGCCGTTCACGCCCGCCTGACGGAACGCGCGGCGCGACACGCAGTACATTGCACGTGTCTGGCCGCGACTGGATTCCGACGGGGAAGCCACCGAGGCGGGTTCGATTCCCGCGAAGGTCAATGGTCGGTGGAACTCGTTGCGGGGTTCGAGTCCCCGGCGGTCAGTTCGATCAGGCGAACCTCCGCGCGGAGGCACCGATGGAACGCGCAGTCCCGATGCTCCCCGCCGGAGACCTTCGTCGCGCGCGCGGCGCGGGGCGCCCCCTGACGTGAGCGACGACCCGCTCCGCTGGTACACGCGCCCCGTCTTCTTCGTGGACGACGTGCAGCGTGCCGCGCGCTTCTACGTCGAGCAGCTCGGCTTCGCGAAGGGCTGGCACGAGGCGGACGGGAGGGGGACGGTCTGCCAGGTGAACCACGGCGAGTGCGAGATCATCCTCTGCGAGGACGCGCGGCGCCGCGACCGCGCGCGGCTCTTCATCGAACTCACGCCCGGGGCGCGCACTGCGCTTGAACGACTGCTTGCCGAGCGGGGCGTCGCGACGACGGACCTCCGATGGGGCTACGATTGCATCCGCGTTTCCGACCCTGACGGAAACGAACTCCTCTTCCCCGACCCTGCGTGATCCACACTCGCAGCTTCCGGAGGCCCGATGTGGCAGCGTGACTCCGCCTGGTTCGACCTCGCCGTCGTGTTCGCGATCTTCGCGTTCGGCAACGTCTGCTTCGGCCGGTTCGAGCAGCACAAGCCGCGCGCCCGGCGCGTGCTGAAGGTCATCGTCGTCTCCGCGCTGTACGTGTGGATCGCGCAGGGTGCCGGCCGTCCGTGGGCCTACGGCTTCCTCGGCTTCTTCGGGCTCGCGGCGGCCGTCGTGCACCTGTGGTGGCTGCCGAAGAACGGCATCAATGGATGGACGGCCGAGCCGTACGACCAATACCTTGCGCTCGTCACGAAGCGCCGCGATCAGGCCACGCCCGCCCCGTAGAGAGGACCCCCGTTGACGAAGCCACAGCATCCGCTGCTGCCCGACGAGGCGCGCACCGCGCTGACGATCGTGACCTTCATGTTCGGGTCCACGGGCGTCTTCCTCGCCGTCGTCGCGCTGATCGGCCTGCTCGGCGGCTCGGGGAAGGCCGACGGGATCCCCGGCTGGGTCTACGTGATCATGCTGGCGATCGCCGGCGGCTACCTCTGGATCGCTCGGCTCCTCTCGAAGCGCCGCAAGCTCGGCGGCGTCCTCGGGATCGTCATCCTCGGCCTCTCGGTGCTCTCGCGGCTCGGCGCCGGCGGGGTCACGATCTTCGACATCGCGCTGCCGATGCTCGGCGCGATCGGCCTCGCCTTCTCCTGGTCGTACCTCGACGACGGGAAGGGCGACGGCGAGGACCCCGAGCGGCCGCAGCCCTTCAAGCGCATGCGCGGCTGGAACCAACACTGAGCCAGGAGCAGTCTTGACCCGCACCCGTCGTTCCGTCCGCGCCGCGTTCGCGGCGCTCCTCGCCTCGGCCGTCGTGGCGTGCGCCTCGACCGGAGGCGGCTCAGGCGCCGCTGAGGCGCGGCCGGCGTCCACCGACCAGATCCAGGTGGAGAAGCCCGCGACGATGATCCCGCGCGTCAACCGATTCCCGTCGTATCCCGAGGAACTGAAGGGCCCGAACGCGGTGCAGCAGCGCATCCTGCTCGAGTTCACGGTCCGCGTGGACGGCACCGTGGACCCCGCGACCATCAAGGTCGTCGAGACGACGCACGAAGCGCTCGTCGCCCCCGCGATCGCCGCGGCGAAGACGTGGAAGTTCCTGCCGTACGAGCTCGGCCCGGTGGGCGGGCCGTTCACGAAGTACGAGCAGCGCATCCAGTTCCCGCTGACGCTGAACCCGTCGGGCCCGGAGTCGGCGGGGGGCTGAGCGGCGCGTGGGACCCGCCCGCGGCGTGCTTGACAACAGATAAGTAAATGCTTATCTATCTGCCATGCAGGCCGCCCAGGACCGTGTCTTCCATGCACTCGCCGACCCGAGCCGGCGCGCCATCTTCGAGGCGCTCACGCGCGGCGAGGCCGCGGTGAAGGACCTCACCGCCCGCTTCGAGATCTCGCAGCCCGCGGTGTCGCAGCACCTCGCGCTGCTGCGCGAGGCCGGCCTCGTGCAGGGACGCCGCGAGGGCCGCAACGTCTTCTACCGCGTGGAGCCGAAGGGCATGCGGCCGCTGATCGACTGGATCGCGCACTACCGCGCCTTCTGGACCGAGCACCTGGGGCGCCTGGAGCGGCTCCTGCAACGGATGGACGGATGACGATCACCGACAAGACCGCGCCGGCACAGACCGAGGCGCTCGCCTTCGAGTTCGACCTGCCGCACGCGCCGGAGAAGGTGTGGCGCGCGCTCACCGAGCCCGAGCTGCTCGCCGAGTGGCTGCTGCCGGTGGTGGGCCACCGCCTGGCGACGGGCAGCGACTGGCAGCTGCGCGCGCCGCCGCAGCCCGGCTGGGACGGCGTCGTCGAGTGCCGCTACGCCGAGGTCACGCCGCACACGAGGCTCAGCTGGAGCTGGGTCGTCGGCGACCTCGACACCTTCGTCACGTGCACGCTCGCGCCGACCAGCCGCGGCACGATGCTCACGCTCCTGCAGTCGGGGTTCAAGGAGCACCAGAAGAAGAATCTCGGCGGCGCGCGCTACGGCTGGAGGATGATGGGAGGCAAGCTCACCGACCTGCTCGCGAGGATCCAATGAACTTCAACGCCTGGGTGCGCCAGCTCCACCGCTGGCTGTCGATCATCTTCACGCTGACGGTGCTCGCGAACTTCGTCGCGCTGTCGCAGGGGACGCCGCCGGCGTGGATCACCTATTCGCCGCTGCTGCCGCTCGCGCTGCTGCTGTTCAGCGGGCTCTGGATGTTCGTGCTGCCGTACGTGGCGAAGTCGCGCCGCGCGGGGAGCTGACGATGAGTGACGCGGCGCGGCTGATCGACCAGCGGATCGGCGAGTTCGACGGGTGGCGCGGCGAGACGCTGGCGCGCGTCCGCAAGCTGATCCTCGCCGCCGACCCGGCGGTATTCGAGGAATGGAAGTGGGACGTGCCCGTGTGGAACTGCGACGGCATCATCTGCACCGGCGAGGTCTACAAGGCGGCGGTGAAGCTGACGTTCATGAAGGGGGCCAGCGTCGCGGATCCGAAGAAGCTCTTCAACTCGAGCCTCGAGGGGGCGACGCGGCGGGCGCTCGACCTGACGCAGGGGAGCGTGATCGACGAGAAGGCGTTCACGGCGCTCATCAGGGCGGCGATCGCGGCGAATCGAGGAGCGAAGAGCGAGGAGCGAAGGAGAGGAGCGAAGAGCGAAGATCGAGGGAAAGGAGCGAAGCTCCCGAAGTCGAGAGGGGGAGGGAACAAGAAGTGAGGAGGAAGACGGTCACGCCAGCGTCGGCATCGCGCGCGCCGCGAGCCGCGAAGGTGAAGCTGCTCGCGGGCGGCAATCCGCAGATCGCGATGGCCGACGGTGATGCGCCGGTGCGGGCGTTCATCGCGGCGTCGCCCGGCTGGAAGCGGCTCGCCGCGAAGCGCCTCGACGCGTGCATCGTCAAGGCCTTCCCCAAGGTGGCGAAGGCCGTGAAATGGAACTCGCCGATGTACGGCGTCGCCGGCGAGGGCTTCTTCGTCTCCTTCCATCTCTACGAACGGTTCATCAAGGTCCTGTTCTTCAAGGGGAGCTCGCTCGAGCCGATGCCGCCGGTCGCCAGCAAGGTCGCCGGCAATCGCTACGTGCACATCACCGAGGAAGGATTCGACGAAGCGCAGATGACGCGCTGGGTGAAGCAGGCCGCGAAGCTGCCGGGATGGGTGCCGGGGAGGCGCGCGGGGGGCTGACCGAGGGCGCGGGGGAGTTGCGAATGGCCGCCACGGACGTTCATTGAAGCAGGAGGCCATCATGGACAATCCCCCGCCAGTCCCGGGTGCGCCGCAGTCGCGCGCCGAACCGCAATCCTTCCGCGCGCGCGAGCTGAACGCGTCGCTCACCGTGAAGGACATCCACACGAGCCTTGCCTGGTACGCCGGCGTGCTCGGCTTCGTCGTCGAGCGCAACCACGAGCGCAACGGCAAGCTCGTCGCCGCCTCGCTGCGGGCCGGCGCGGTGCAGATCCTCATCAACCAGGACGACGGCAAGAAGGGCTTCGACCGCGTGAAGGGCGAGGGGTTCTCGCTCCAGTTCACGACCGCGCAGGACATCGACGCGCTCGCGAAGCGCGTCACGTCCGCCGGCGGGACGCTGGCGACCGAACCGCAGGACATGCCCTGGGGCGCGCGGATCTTCCGCATCGTCGACCCGGACGGCTTCAAGATCACGATCTCGTCGGTGCGCGCCTGAGGACACGCCGCTGCTCCTCCTCGGCTTCTCCCTTGGCTGCATCCTCGTCCTCGTCGTCGCGTTCCGCTGGGCGGCGGTGGCGACGCGGCGCGACGCCGGTTCGCGGCGCTACATCTGGATCGGCGCGGCCATCGCGCTCGTCACCGCGGCGGTGATGGTCCCGTGGCTCTACGCGCCGCTCTCGCCGCCCTGGTCGGAGTCGCCGGCGGGGTTGCTGCTCGTGCTCGGCAAGGCGATGGTGATCCTCCTGCTCAGTCTCGGCGCCGTCGGCGCGCTCCTCGGCACGCTCTTTGTCGCCCTGCAGGGCGATTCGGAGGCCTCGCGATGATCCGCATCCTGTTCCCGCTCGCGCTCGTGGCGGCCGCCGCGGGCGCCGCCTGCCTCCCGCCCACCGAAGTGCTGCTCCCGGGCGTGCGCTGGCACATGGATTCGGCGACGTGCGGCGGGCCGATCACGTACCGCTTCTTCGTCGACGGGGCCCAGGTCAAGGTCGAGACGCTGATGGACGGCGAGTACTCGTCGCGCTTCGGGATGAAGGCCGCGACGTACGACGTGTCGGCCCGCATCTACGTCGGCACCTTCCGCCACGACACGACCGTCACGCTCGAGGGCGACGAGACGGTGACGATCAGGCTCGATCCGTATTGCTCCTGACCCGCGGGCGCGGGTGGTGCCTCCGCGCTCCGGCCCGTCGCCTGCCGCGGACGACGCGACCGAGGTCGCGATGGTGGTCTTCATCCCTGGGGACGAATGATGCAGCGACCGATCTGGAGCTACGTGGTCCAGTGGGGACTCTGGGCCGTGATCATGTACGCGACCTTCCGCTGGGTCGCGCGAAGTCGCGAGAAGGCGGGGAGGAGCGCCGAGCCCGGGGCGCTCTTCCATCCGCCGGCCATGCTCATCATCGGCATCGCCTGTTCGGGGTTCTTCATCGCGATCGCGATCCTCTCGTGGATCTACCCCGGCAAGGACGGCAGCCCCGCGCTCAGTCTCGCCTTCCTCGCATTCGCGCTGCTCGGCGTGCCGATGGTCCTCGACTGGCGCAACGCGCGCCACGCGGTGAGCGAGACCGGGATGCGGTTCGGCACGATGATGGGCGCGGGCGGCGAGTTCTCCTGGGGGCAGGTGACGTCGGTCGACTTCTCGCACTCGATGAAGTGGTTCGTCCTGCTGATCGGGGACGGGCGGAAGGTGCGCGTATCGCTGATGCTCACCGGGCTGCCCGAGTTCGCGCGGCAGGTGCTCGCCCACGTGCCGCCCGCGGTGATCACGCCGAGTGCGCAGGCGGTGCTCGAGCCGACCGCCGCCGGGAATCCGCCGTCGCCGTGGGGCTGAGCCGTCAACGAGGCGACACCGTCCCATTGCGCGGACGCGCGCGGTGCGTCCTATTTGTCGGCGGCACTCGAAGCCACCCCACACCCCACATTCGAGGCACGGATGAACTGGTATTTCCAGGTGCTCGGCAAGTACGCGACGTTCACGGGACGCGCGCGGCGGAAGGAGTACTGGATGTTCTTCTTGTTCAACATCCTTGTCTCGTTCGCGATCGGCTTCGTGAGCGGCCTGTTGGGCAGCGAGGGCGGCGCAGGCACGATCGGGCTCATCTACCAGCTCGCGATCATCATCCCGTCGATCGCGGTCGGCGTGCGCCGCATGCACGACACTGACCACAGCGGCTGGTGGCTGCTCGTGCCGCTCGTGAACCTCTACTTCGCGCTCATCGAAGGCGAGCGGAAGACGAACCGCTTCGGCCCGGACCCCAAGGCCGGCGAGGCCTAAGTGGTTGTGATTGCGCCGCCCGGCCACCTCGGTGCCCGGGCGGCGCAACTCGTTGACGGGCTGGTACTTGCGAATTTCCGCGGCGCTGCGTATCGTCGTGTAACACTGTTACAGGAGCCGCGATGTCTCCGGTGATCCGTGTCGACGACGACGTGTGGGAGTGGCTGAAGACGCAGGCCCAGCCGCTCGAGGACACCCCGAACTCCGTGATGCGCCGAGTCGCCGGGATCGACCCGCCGCTCGACAAGCGCGGCGGCTCGCCGCGACGCGTCTCGCGGCCCGGGCTCGCGTCGCCGCACGAGGTCCCCGACGAGGACGCGGCCGAGTTCAATGCGCAGATGCCGGCCGAGCCGCAGCAGAAGCGCGTCACCGGCGAGTGGCTCAACAAGGCGTTCAAGCTCGAGGCGCGGCACGCGCTATACCATCGCGACGGCACCCTCTTCGAGCGCTTGAACCGTTTCCCGGCCGTGCTCTGCGACCGCAACGGTTTCGTGCGGTTCGCGACCGAGGAGGAGTTCGAGTCGGACCCGCTCGTGAGCGTCGGCGAGAAGGTGAACCTCCCGCATGGGCTGCGCGAGCACCCGCGCTACGAGCGGTTCCGCTCGATGTCGAAGCGGCGGGGCCAGTCGGGCTGAGCACCTAGCCGTGGCCCTGCGCGCCGCGCTAACATCTGCGGCGTGACGTACTTCCTCTGGCTGCTGAAGATGACCGGCGACACGCTCGTGTTCGCGTGGCCGGCGACGCTCTTCCTCGCGGGCGCCGCCGTCGTTCTCGCGCTTCGGGCGCGCGCGGCCGGCGCGATGACGCGCCGGACGTGGACCGCGGCCGGGATCGGCTTCGGCTGGCCCGTGCTGGTGCTCCTCTATGGCACCGTCTGGCGCGCCGGCGAGAACTGGACGCCGCAGCCGGGGGCCCAGTACGCCGACATGATCCTGCTCTCGGTCATGCTGGTGCAGGGACTGCTGGTGGCCTTCCTCGTCTGGCGCCACCGGGGCAGGCGCTGGCTCTTCGCGAGCTGGGGCCTGCTGCAGTGCTTCCTCACGCTCGCGACGAGCTTCATCACATCCATGTCGGTCTCCGGGAGATGGCTCTGAATGATCGGCAACCTCGCGCAATTCACCACGCTCCACGTCGTCCTGAGCGTCGTCGGGATCATCGCCGGCCTCGTCGTCACCGGCGGCCTCATGGCCGGCCGCCGGTTCGACGGCTGGAACGTCACGTTCCTCGTCTGCACCGCGCTGACGAACCTCTCGGGCTTCGGCTTCCCGTTCACGAAGCTGCTCCCGTCGCACGTCGTGGGCGTGATCTCGCTGCTCATCATCCCGGTGGCGGCGTACGCGCTCTACGGACGGAAGGCCGCCGGCGCATGGCGCGGGACGTTCGTGATCGGCTCCGTCGCCGCGCTCTATCTCAACGTGTTCGTGCTCGTGACGCAGCTCTTCGCGAAGGTGCCGGGGATGATCGCGCTCGCGCCGACGCAGAAGGAGCCGCCCTTCGCCATCACGCACCTGCTCGTGCTCGCGCTCTTCGTCCTGCTCGGGCGGGCGGCGCACCGCGGCTACAAGGGGTGAGCGCCTTCGCATGCGGGCTTGCGCGCGGGTCGCGCTGGCCGCTACGTCAGCGACATGACCCGGAATGACCTGAGGCGCGCCCGCTGATGACGAAACTCATCGTGATGGTGACCACCACGGTCTTCAGCGCCATCGGCTGGTGGGCGGGCGCGAAGATCGGGATCATGACGGCGTTCGTCCTCAGCATGGTCGGCCTGGGCGTCGGCATCTGGTACGGGAAGCGGCTCGCGCAGAAGTGGGGCGCGTGAGTCGACCACGTCCGCGGTGAACGGGCTCTTCGTCCGCGCGCTGCTCGCTTTCCTCGCGCTGCCGGGCGTGGTCGCGTTCGCGGTGCCGGTGCTCGCCTTCGGCCCGTCGGAGTCCCTCCCGGCGACGTGGCGCGTCGGGGGGATCTGCCTGCTCACGCTCGGCATGGTGGTGCTGCTCGCGTGCGTGGTGGAGTTCTACCGCTCGGGGAAGGGGACGCTCGCGCCCTGGTCGCCGCCGACGTCGCTCGTCGTCACCGGGCTCTACCATTCCAGCCGCAACCCGATGTACGTCGGCGTTCTGACGATCGTCCTCGGCTGGGCCTTCACCCTGCGGTCGGTGCCGCTCCTCTGGTACGCGGCCGCGCTCGCGGTCACGTTCCACCTCCGTGTCGTGCTCGGCGAGGAGCCGTGGCTCGCGCGCGCGCACGGCGAGGCCTGGACCCGCTACTCGCGCACCGTTCCGCGCTGGATCGGGCCGCGCCGCGCATCGCCCCCCGACCGAGGAGACTGACCGTGCCGATGAGGAAGCAGCCGCTCGCCGCGACGCCGGCCGAGTACGTCGCCGGGATCGACGGATGGCGGCTGAAGCTCGTGAAGCAGCTGCGCGCCGCGGTGCGCACCACTCGCGGCCTGCGCGAGACGATGAAGTGGGGCCACCTCGTCTATCAGCGGAACGGCCCGGTGCTGCTCATCCGCGCGGAAGCGGAGCGCGTGCTGTTCGGGTTCTGGCGGGGCAAGCGGCTGCGCGACATCGAGCCGCGGCTCAAGGCCGGCGGCAAGTACGAGCTCGCGACGATCGACCTGCGCGAGGGCGACACGATCAGCACGGCGGTGGTCAGGAAGCTCGCGCGCGCGGCGGTGAAGCTCGACGGCGCGCTCGGGGACCCGCAGAAGGACGCGCGTCCGTGAGCCGCTGCGCCGAATGCGGCGCGCGGTATGAGGATGCGGCCGACTCCTGCCAGCAGCGCTTCGACGCGCTGCTCGCGCTGGACCATTCGCGGCAGGAGCCCTGGGGGAGCCGGCACGGACTCGCGTTCGCGGTGTATGCGCTCCAGCATCCCGCGTGCTATCCGTCGGCGTCGACGGCGCAGGGCGGTGCACCGCACGTTCGCGGTGACGATCGCCGACCTCGGCGACTTCACCGCCGACCGGTACGCGGAGGACCTTGACCGCTGGTGCCGGGCGACGCTCGACGCGTAGGCGACCCCCACTCCGCCGGAGAAGCCCCGATGAAGCTGCATCTCGCGATCCTTGGCCTCGCCTCGATCATCGGCGGCTGCTCGGCCGCTTCCCACGGTGCGAGCGGGGCGAGGCTCCTGCCCAACGGACTTGGCGTGCCCGACGGCTCGCGGATCGCGGCGGGCGTGGACTCGTTCCGGATGTCCCGCGTCCGCGGCCGCGATGCGACGGAGATCGGCTGGGCGGTGGACCGCATCGAGCGGCAGGAGATCGACGGGCGCGCGGTGCTCGTGCGGACCTATTCCAGCGAGGACTCGCGGTACGGGACGTCGAGCAACGTGCTCATCGACGATGCGCGGACGCTCGCGCCGGTGCGGCACGTGAACCGTTTCGGCGACATGGGGGACTCGATCGTGTTCCTGCCGGGCCGGATCCGCGGCGTCTACCGCCCGAAGCCGGGCACCGCGATCCCGCGGGACAAGCCGGTCCCCGACCCGATCTACGGCGCGAGCTCCTTCGACCTGGTGCTGCGTGCGCTGCCGCTGGAGAACGCCGGACGCGGCGAGGTGCCCGTGCTCACGGTGTTCGAGCACGGCGCCGAGCGATTCCCGGCGGCGGTCAGCGGCCGCGAGATGGTGGGGCGGCGCTCCTGCTGGCGGGTGGAGGCCAGATACGGTACGATGCCCGTGACCTTCTGGATCGACGCCCAGGACCGCCGGCTGTGCAAGCAGGTGATGTGGTCGGGGCCGAACGAGCGGGTCGTGATGACGCGGTGGTGACCGCCGCGCGGAGGCTCCCGTGCGCATCCTCGGACTGCTCATCGCCGCCGTGCCCTTCGGATTCGGGGTGGTGCGCTTCATGACCACCGGCACCGACGCGCGCTACCTCGCCGTCGCGTGCGCGTCGGCGCTCGGATCGCTCGCGATGCAGCTCTCGGGTGCGAAGCTGTTCGCGGTGCAGGTGCTCACCGGCTTCGGCGCGTCGGCCCTGCTCTCGGCGGCCGCCGCATGGATGACCGGTGCGCGCGACCCGATCGCCGTCCTCGTGGTCGCGGCGGGATTCGCGCTGTGCAGCGCGGGTGGCCTCGCGATCTGGCACCTTCCGGCCGCGGGCATCGACGCCCGGGGGCACTGACCGATGGACTTCGAGAACAAGCGACAGAAGCCGATCACGCACCGCGCCTTCCTGCGGCGGCTCGCGGGCCACGTGCTCTTCGCCGCGGCGATCCTCGTCGTCTCGCTCTTCGGCGGGATGTTCGGCTACGAGTACTACGAAGACCTCAGCTGGCTCGACGCCTTCCTGAACGCGTCGATGCTGCTCGGCGGGATGGGACCGGTGAACCCGCCGGTGACCGCGGGCGGCAAGCTCTTCGCGGGCCTCTATGCGCTCTACGCGGGGCTCATCTTCCTCGTCGTGATCGCGATCGTGCTGGCGCCCGTGATGCACCGGGTGCTGCACACCTTCCACGCCGACGACACGCCCTGAGCGCGGCGCGCGCGCCCAGGGCGGTCCGGCGCGGCGCTACTTCTTCGCGTTGAGCTGGAGGCCGTAGCGGCACGGCTCGTTGCTGCAGACGGCCATCACGACCTTCAGCTTGTACTTGCCCGACTTCGCCGGGGTGAAGACGAGCACCGGGCGGTCGTCGGCCTCGACGTCGCGGCGCACGAGGTCGCCGTCGGAATCGTAGATGAGCAGGTCGAGGTCCGTGCAGTCGTTGTCGCAGGCGCCGAAGAGGACGTACTCGGTGCCGCCGTTCACGGTCACGTCGTGCGATCCTTCCTTGTCGTCATCGAGGCTGCCGAAGACCGGACCGGCGACGACGCGCGAGAAGCCCTGCTTCACCGCGTTGTCGCTGAGGCGCGAGAGGTAGCCCTGCACCTGCTGGGTGTACTGGCTCGGGCCGGACCGCGAGCTCGAGCTCGCGGCACGTGCGCCTCCGCAGGCGGTGGCGGTGACGGCGAGCAGCACGGCAGCGATGCGCTGGATGGTCATGTCTTTCCTCGTGCGGTTGGTGGGGGGGTGGGATCGGGCTAGAATAGCGGTGCCCGGTCCGGTCCGCCAATCCGAGGTTCCCCGACATCCCCCGAGACATGCCCGACACGACGACCTTCGCCCGGCGCGCCTACACCGTCGCCGGCGTCTACGGCCTCCTCGCACTGGTGCCGCAGTACTTCCTCGAGTCGCGCATCGGCGTGACGAGCCCGCCGGCGATCACGCATCCCGAGTATTTCTATGGGTTCGCCGGCGTCGCGGTCGCGTGGCAACTCGCCTTCCTCGTCATCGCGCGCGACCCGGCGCGCTACCGGCCGCTGATGCCGGTCACGATCGTGGAGAAGCTCTCGTTCGGCCTCCCGGCGATCATCCTGTATCTTCAGCACCGCCTCTCGGCGCCGATGCTCGGCGCCGGCCTCTTCGACCTCGTGCTCGGCGTGCTCTTCCTCCTCTCGTGGCGGAAGACGCCGGCCCTCGCCCCGGCGGCCCCGTGATCCGCTCCGTGATCCGCTTCGTGACGCGCACCACGATCCGCAGCACCGCCCTCGTGCTCGCGCTGGCGGCCGCCGGCTGCGGCCGCGGCGAACCCGCGCCCGCCGCGCCGACCGACGCCCCGCTCGCCTCGCATCCCGACTGGGTGAAGGCGGCGAACATCTACGAGGTGAACATCCGGCAGTACACGCCGGAGGGGACCTTCGCCGCGTTCCTGCCGCATCTCGCGCGGCTCAAGGGCCTCGGCGTGGACATCCTCTGGCTGATGCCGGTGCAGCCGATCGGCGTGAAGGAGCGGAAGGGGTCGCTCGGCAGCTACTACTCGATCGCCGACTACCGCAAGGTGAACGCGGAGTTCGGCACGCAGGCGCAGCTGAAGGCCGTGATCGACTCGGCCCACGCGCTCGGGATGAAGGTGATCCTCGACTGGGTGGCGAACCACACGGCGCACGACCACGCGTGGATCTCCGAGCATCCCGACTGGTACTGGCACCGGCCGGACGGCACCATCTCGAATGCGCGCGACAACGACGGGAAGGAGACCGACTGGACCGACGTCGCCGACCTCGACTACGACCAGCCGGCGATGCGCGCGGCGATGATCGCCGACATGAAGTGGTGGGTGGACGAGATGGCGCTCGACGGCTTCCGGTGCGACGTCGCGTGGGGCGTGCCGATCGGGTTCTGGCGCGAGGCGCGCGCGGCGCTCGTCGCGGCGAAGCCCGGCCTCTTCCTGCTCGCCGAGGCCGAGGGGCCGGAGCTGCACAGCGCCTTCGACGCGAGCTACGGGTGGGAGTTCCACCACCTGCTGAACGCGATCGTGCAGGGGAAGGAGCCGGTCGCGAAGCTCGACGACTACCTGGCGAGTCAGGCGAGCTATCCGGCGAACGCGATGCGGATGTACTTCACGACGAACCACGACGAGAACAGCTGGCAGGGCTCCGAGTTCGAGCGGATGGGCGCGAACGCGCAGGCGGCGTTCATCCTGTCGGCGACGATGGCGAACTCGTTCCCGCTCGTCTACACGGGCCAGGAGGCCAGCCTGTCGAAGCGCCTCCGGTTCTTCGAGAAGGACACGGTCTCGTTCGCCGACACGACGTTCGCGGGGTTCTACCGCACGATCCTCGCGGCGAAGCACGCGACGCCCGCGCTCTGGAACGGCAGCGACGGCGGGACGCAGGTGCGGCTCGCGGGCACCGGCGGCGACCGCCTCTACGCGTTCACGCGCACGCAGGGCGAGAGCCGCGTCGTGGTCGCGGTGAACTTCGGCGATCGCGCGGTGGACTACGCGTACCGTGACCTGCCGGCGCCGGGCGCGTATCGCGACGTCTACGCGGCGCGCTCGGTGTCACTCGGCGCGTCGGGTACGCTCCGGGTCCCGGCGCACGGATGGCTGGTGCTCGTCCGGTGACCGTCCGAGCGCGCCGGCCACGGCGCGCGAGATCGCGTCCATCGAGTACGGCTTCACGAGCTTCTCGGCGAAGCCGATCGCGTCGAGCTCGTCGTTGAGCCCGGGGTCGAAGTAGCCGCTGGCGTAGATCAGCGGCAGCGACGGGTGGCGCGCGCGCAGCCGGCGCGCGGTCTCGGCGCCGTTCAGCCGCGGCATGTTGCCGTCGAGGATCACGAGGTGGATGCCGTGGTCCTCGCGCGCGAGCCGGTCGAGCGCGGCCATCCCGTCGACGGCGACCTCGACCGTGTAGCCGAGCCGGCGCAGCATCCGCGCCGCGATGTCGCGCACGAGGTCCTCGTCGTCCACGACGAGGATGCGCCGCGCCTGGTCGGCGGGGACCGGGGCCCGCGCCGCGTCGCCGAGCTCGGTGCCGTCGGCGGCGCACGGCAGGAAGAGGGTGAAGCGCGTCCCCTCACCGAGCGTGCTGTCCACCGTGATGGCGCCGCCGTGGTCGCGCACGGTGCCATAGACCATCGCGAGCCCGAGGCCGGTCCCCTTGCCGGGGGCCTTCGTCGTGAAGAACGGCTCGAAGAGGTGCTCGCGCACCTCGGCGGTCATCCCGCTCCCGGTGTCGGCGACGCCGAGGACGAGCCGGGGGCCGTCCTTCGCGAGCCCGAGGCGCGTGCGCGCGGCCGGGTCGGGGCGCTCGACGTGCGCGTCGAGGCGCAGCAGCCCGCCGGCCGGCATCGCGTCGCGCGCGTTCAGCGCGAGGTTCAGGATGGCGTTCGAGACGAGCGAGCGGTCGCCGAGCACGGTCGCCTCGCCGTCCATCGCGAGCTCGACGGCGATGCGGCGGTCGATGGTGCGGCGCACGAGGTCGGCGGTCTCCTCGATCATCGGGCGGAACGCGAAGGGCTCGGCGCGGTGCGGGTTGCGGCGCGCCAGCGTGAGCAGTGACCGCGCGAGGTCCGCGCCGCGGAGCGCCGTGCGGCGGATCGCGGCCGCGTCCTCGCGCACCTCGGGCGAGTGCGCGGCGTCGTGCTCGAGCAGCTCGGCGCGGCCCGCCACGCCCGCGAGCAGGTTGTTGAAGTCGTGCGCGACGCCGCCGGCGAGCTGGCCGACCGCGTCGAGCTTCATCGACTGCAGCAGCTCGTGCTGGAGCCGCCGCTGCTCGGTGATGTCCTGCACGACGGTGAGCACGTGGCGCGGCGCGCCGTCGTGCGTGCGGAGCAGGGAGCCGGTCACGGCGCACACCGCGATCGACCCGTCGCCGCGCACGTAGCGCTTCTCGAGCGAGATGCGCTGGCCCTGCGAGAGCCGCGGCCACACCGCCTCATCGCGCAGCCGGTCCTCGGGATGCGTGAACTCGGAGAACGCGTGGCCGACGATCTCGGCCTCCGGCCGGCCGAGGACGTCGGTCATCGCGCGGTTGATCCGCAGGTAGCGGCCGTCGAGCGCGATCTCGGCGAGCCCCACCGCGGCCTGCTCGAACGCGGCGCGGTAGTTGGCCTCGGTCGCCTCGAGCGCGGCCATCGCCGCCGCGCGCTCGCCCGACTCGCGCTGTGACCGCAGCACCATCGTCGTGCGGTTGAAGTGGGCCGCGAGCCGCCCGATCTCGTCGTCGCGGTCCACGGTGACCTCGGCGTCGAGGTCGCCGCGGTCGATCCGGTGGAGCGCGCCGTCGAGCGACGCGAGCGGGTCGAAGAGGCGCTGCCGCAACATCCGCCACGAGAGCGGCGCGCCGACCACCATCAACAGCAGGACGCCGCCGACCAGCCAGGTCGCGGTGCGCGCGTCGCGGCTGAGCCGCGCCTCCTCGGTGGCGAGGTCGCGCAGCGCGCCGCGCGTGACGTCGCTCAGCCGCGCGGTGAGCGGTGTGTCGAGCGAGTCGGCGCTGCGCAGCAGCGCTTCCGCGGCCGGGACGTCGTGCACCTCCAGCGAGCTGAGCGCGCCGAGCAGCGCGCCGCTCAATGCCTGCGAGGCGCGGTCGGCCTGTTCGAGTTCGGTGCTGAACTCCCCGGTCACCTCGCCCGTGCGCTTGAGCGGCGCGAGGAGCGAGGTGCGGCGGATGACCGCCTCGAGCCGCTTCCGCTTCGCCTCGAGCACGTCGGCAGGCAGCGTGCCGCGCCGCGCCTGGCCGAGACTGGCCCAGAGGTCGGTGAGCACGGAGTCGAGCTGCGCGGCGAGCTCGGTGCGCGCCGTGTAGTCGTCGAGCGTGCCGCTGCCGCGGCGCGCGATGCGCTGCGCGTCGGGGACGACCCGCGCCGCGAGCGCGAGGCCGAGGAGGCCGAGGGTGACGAAGACCGCGAGGGCCGCGAGCAGCAGCGTCGAGCGCAGACTCACCGCGCGATTCATCGCGCCGCACCTCGCCGCGCGCGCGTCGCGTCGCCGGGCACCGCGCGCTGGACGTGCAGGATCGCGCGCCGCGGCGCCTGGAAGTCGATCGGACCGGTGAGTCCGGTGAAGGTCGGCCCGCCGGGGGTCCCGAGGCGCCGCAGCCACGCCGCGACGGCCCCGCGTGTGGTCGCGCCGTCGCGGGCGGCCGCCGCGACGAGCAGGTAGCCGTCGATCGTGAGCGCGTTGCCCGCGTCGGGCGGACGGCCGATCCGGGCGATCATCTTCGCGGTCACGGCACGCGTGAGCGAGTCGTCGCGCGCCGTCCAGAAGCTCAACGAGTGCACCGTGCGGAGCTCGGCAGTCGTGAGCGCCCGCATCCCATCGTCGAGCACGAAGCTGTCGCTCAGCAGCAGCGGAACGTCCGGCGCCTCGGCGGCGAGGAGGCGGATGGCGCACACCGACGCGTCCTGCGCGAGCACGATCACGATCGCGTCGGGGCGCGCGCGGCGCACGAGCGCGCGCACCACGGAGCGCATCGCCGTCGGCGCGCGCGCGCACTCGGTGCCGGTGAGCGCCGCCTCGCCGGCGAGCGCGAGTCCGCGGGCGGACAGGCGTTCACCGATGCCCGCGCGCACGCCGTTGCCGTACGGGTCGGCGACGTACATCGCCGCGAGGCGCTGGGCGCCGAGCGTGTCCAAGGCGAAGTCCACCAGCGCGCCGCCGACCTCGTCATCCGGCGGCGCGAGCATGAAGATCCCATCGCCGAGGGCGCGCAGGTCGCGGGCGGTCGCGGTGGGCACCAGCAGCGGGAGGTGCGCCTCCTGGTAGATCGGCGCGGCGAGCAGCGTCGACTTGCTGCCCGAGTGCCCGACGACGGCGACGATCGACTCCGCAGCGACGTAGATCGCCGCTTGGTCCGCCTCGCTCGCCTCGATGGCGCCGCTCCGCCGCGAGGACGCCGACCACGGCACGATCTGGACGCGCGGCGGGGGCAGGCCGTCGAGCACGTCCTGGATCGCGCCGAGGAACGAGCTCGGTTCGAGCGCGCGCGCCAACCCGTCGCCGACGTAGACGACGGTCGGCGCGGGCCGGCCGCAGGAGAGCGGCAGGAGTGCGCCAAGGGCCAGGGCCCGGCGCAGGCGCGGGGAGGGATGCATGGCG
>CAZIDS010000009.1:0-10763 GCA_964537945.1 uncultured Gemmatimonas sp.
TGATCCTCACGCCGATCGCGTGGTGGGGCCCGGGCTACCCCGAGCCCGACCCGCCGTCGCCCGGATTCGCGAACGGCCACTCCAAGCAGCAGATGGCCGTGGACACCGTCGTGCGGAAGGCGCAGGCGCGCTACCTCGCGCAGTTCGTCGCGCACGTGAACCCGTACACGAACAAGAGCTACCGCGACGACCCGGACATCCTCGCGTTCGAGATCTTCAATGAGCCGTGGCACGACCTCTCGCCGCCGCGCGAGACCACGCGCTACATCAACACGCTCGCCGCCGCGATGCGGTCCACGGGGCTGCGCAAGCCGATCTTCTACAACATCTCCGAGCACTTCACGCCGGAGCACGGACAGGCGGTGTGCGCCGCGCAGATCCAGGGCATCACCGCGCAGTGGTATCCGACCGGACTCGTGCGCGGCGCGACGCTGCCCGGGAACCCGCTGCCGAACGTGGACCGCTACGTGCTGCCGTGGGCGTCGTTCCCCGGCTGCCGCGACAAGGCCCTGATGGTGTACGAGTTCGACGGCGCTGACGTGGCCGAGCCGGTGATGTACCCGGCGATGGCGCGCGCCTTCCGCGGCGCGGGCTTCCAATGGGCGACGCAGTTCGCCTACGACCCGATCACGATCGCGCAGACGAACACCGAATACCAGACGCACTACCTGAACCTCGCGTACGCGCCGGCGAAGGCGGTCTCGTTCCTCATCGCCGGAGAGGTCTTCCGCTCCGTGCCGCGCGGCTTCGACGCGGGCCGCTACCCGGCGAGCGAACGCTTCGGCGACTTCCGCGTGAGCCACGCCGACCGCGTCAGCGAGCTCGTGCGCGACACGATGTTCATCCACGCGGGTCCGACGCGGACCGCGCCGCCGCGCCCCGAGGCGCTGCGCCACGTCGCGGGGGTGGGCGCGTCGGCGGTCGTCGCCACGGAGCGCACCGGCGCGTACTTCCTCGACCGGCTCGACGCCGGCATCTGGCGGCTGGAGGTCTACCCCGACGCCGTGCCGGTCGAGGACCCGTTCTCGCGCGGCAACCTGCGCCGGTCGGTGACGCGGCTCTACGACCGCGCGCAGCCGATGACGATCACGCTCCCCGACCTCGGCGAGGCCTTCGTCGCGGAGCCGCTGGACGGCCGCGAGCGCGCGCGGCCGCGCGTCGAGGGCCGGACGATCACGGTGCAAGCGGGCGCCTACCTGCTCGTACGCGCGGGCGTCGCGAGACCCGCGGCCGCGGTCCTCGCGAGCCGGCTTCCGCGTGGCGTCGGCTACGACACGTTCTGGATGCCGGAGGTCAGCGGCGGCGAACGCGTCGTGAGGCACGAGCCGCCGCCGAGCGTCGTCGCGGGCGGAACGCTCGCGGTGAGCGTGGATGTGGTGCAGGCCACGCCGCCCGACTCCGTGCTGCTCGCGATCCGCGACGCCGGCTGGAGCGGGTACGCGCGGCCGGCACGGATGCGCGCGAACGGCGCCTACACGTATGCGCTCGACGCCCCGGTGCGCGCCGAGGGGTCGCACGCGATCGAGTACGTGGTGACGGTGTTCGACGGCGGCCGCGTGACGACCTATCCGGGCGCGGTCGACGGTGCGCCGGACACGTGGGACTTCGCGGGCGCCACACCGTGGCGCACATACGTCGAGCCGGCGATTTCGCCCATCCCGCTGTTCGACGCGGACCGCGACGCGTCGAGGATCGTGAACCCCGGCTACATCCCCGGCGCCGCGACGCGCTCCGACTTCGTGCCGACCGCGGCGGGAGAGCGCTCGGCGTGGCGCGTCGGCGTCGACCGCTTCGGCGCGACGGCGACGCACGCGGCCTTCCGCACGATGCTGCGCGACGGGACACGCGCTCGCATCGCGGCGGCGCGCGCCGACGCCGCCCGTACGCTGCTCCAGGTGCGGCTGCGCGCCGACGTCGGCGCGCGCGTGCCGCTCGAGGTCGCGCTCATCCTGAGCGACGGCACCGCGTGGGGCATCACGCTCGGCGAGGTGCCGCGCGAGGCGACCGACGTGACGATCCGCGTCGCCGACCTGCGCCGCGTGCCCCTCGTGCTGATCCCGCGGCCGTACCCGACCTTCCTGCCGTATGACCTGACCTCGGCCACGACGGCCACCACGCCGCGCCTCGAACTCCTCGAGGGGATCCAGTGGGGCTTCGTGCGCGCGCCGAACACCGCCGACGCCGTCTCGATGCGCGTGGTGATCGAATCGGTGCGGCTCGTCCTGCAGGGGGCACCGTGAGCGGGATCTCGAGACGCGGCTTCCTCGCGACCGCGGCCGCGGGCGCCGGCACACTCGCCGTCGGCGCGCGCACCGGAGCGGCGATCGTCGCATCGCCGTCCGGTGTGCAGCGCCTCGAGACCGGGTGGCGGTTCACCCGCGCGGACCTCGACGATTCTCCGTCCGCACCCGGCTTCGACGATGCGCGCTGGGAGCCGGTCTCGCTGCCGCACACGGCGCGCATCGAATCACTCGTCACCGGCCCCGTCGGCAGTCCGACGTCGCAGTGGCAGGGGACCTGCTGGTACCGGCGCACGCTGATGCTCGAGGCGTCGGTCGCGCCGGACGCACAGGTGTGGCTCCGCTTCGGCGCGGCGATGAACGTCGCCGACGTGTGGCTCGACGGCCGCCCGCTCGGCACGCACCTCGGCGGATGGACACCGTTCGCCTTCGACCTCACCGGCCTGCTCGTACGGGGCCGGCCCGCGGTGCTCGCGGTGCGGCTCGACAACCGCGACAACGCGATCACCGGTCCGAAGCCGCTGAAGGACCTCGACTTCAATCCGTATCACGGGCTGTACCGGATGGTGGAGCTCGTCGTGAAGCCACCGGTGCACCTCACCGACCCGATCCTCGCCGACCGACCGGGGAGCGGCGGCGTCCTCGTGCGCACCATCGCCGCGACCGCGGCCGAGGCGAGTCTCCAGGTGCAGGCGCATGTCCGGAACGCGGCGGCGGTCACGGCCGAATGCGTCGTGCGCCATCGCCTATTGGCACCTGATGGTCGCGCCGCCGCGGAATGGTCGGACCAGGTCCGGCTCTCCGCCGGTGGCTCGACCGACGTGACGGGCACGCTCGTCGTGCCGAGCCCATCGCTCTGGCATCCGACGCACCCCAACCTCTACGCGCTCGAGACGACGGTGAGCGCGCAGGGCCAGGTGACCGACACCGAGCGGACGACAGTCGGGATCCGGCGGTTCGAGGTGAGCGGCGCGGGGCTGCGGATCAACGGCGCGCCCTTCTTCGCCCGCGGCACGAACCGGCACCAGGAGTACCCGTATGTCGGCTACGCACTGAGTGACGACGCGCAGTGGCGCGACGCCCGGCTCATCAAGGATGCCGGCTTCGACTACGTGCGGCTCTCGCACTACCTGCACGCGCCGGCCTTCATGGACGCGTGCGACGCGCTCGGCATCCTGCTGATGGACGCGATCCCCGGTTGGCAGTACTTCAACCGCGACGACCCGAGGTTCACCGAGCTGCAGTACGCGAACGTGCGCGCGATGGTCCGTCGCGACCGGAACCACCCGTCGGTGCTGCTCTGGGAATCGTCGCTGAACGAGACCGGGATGCCGCCCGAGTTCATCGCGCGGACCCACGCGATCACGCACCAGGAACTGCCCGGCGACCAGACCTTCACCTGCGGCTGGATGGAGGGCTACGACGTGTTCATCCAGGCGCGACAGCACGGCGGATGCACGAAGATGCGCGACCGCGCCTGCGTGGTGAGCGAGTACGGCGACTGGGAGTACTACGCGCAGAACGCGGGGCTGAACCAGGCGGCGTGGAGGGACCTTGCGCCCGACCACGCGAACAGCCGCCAGCTCCGCTGGCACGGCGAGACGCGTCTCCTGCAGCAGGCGACGAACTTCCAGGAGGCGGCGAACGACAACCGCAAGACGATCGCCTTCGCCGACGGCCTCTGGGTGATGTTCGACTACAATCGGGGATACGCGCCGGACATCGAGTCGTCCGGGTGCGCCGACCTCTTCCGGCTGCCGAAGCCGTCGTATCACTTCTTCCGGTCGCAGCGCGACGCGTCCGAGCGCTACGCGCTCGCCGATGCGGGACCGATGGTCTTCATCGCGAACGACTGGACGGCGGACTCGCCGCTGCCGGTCCGCGTCTACTCGAACGCGGAGCAGGTGGAGCTCGCGCTCGACGGCCGCGTGATCGGCCGCCAGCGACCCGACCGCGACCGGATGTCGACGCACCTCAAGCACGCGCCGTTCTCGTTCGTCGTGCCGCGGTTCGCGCCGGGCACGCTCACGGCGACGGCGCTGATCGGCGGCAGGCGGGTCGCGCGCCACAGTGTGCGTACGCCGGGCGCGCCGACGGCGCTCCGGCTCCGGCTCGCCGAACACGGCCGGCCGTTCGCCGCCCACGGCAAGGACGTGGTGATGCTGCACGCGACGCTCGTGGACCAGCACGGCACGCCCTGCACGTCCGCGTGGGAGCACGTCGCCTTCGGCGCCATCGGCCCGCTGCGGCTCGTCGGCGCGAATCCGTACTCGACCGAAGCGGGCATCGCGAGCATCCTGCTCGAGACCGACGCGCGCGCCCCGCGCGGCGCGGTCTATGCGCTCGCGGTCGTGCGTGACGGGGAGCGGTTGCGGGCGCTCGGCGGGTCACTTGGCATCGGTGCGGGTGTGGCGGGACTTCCGTTCGTCATCCACTACACGACCGATCGTTCGGCGCCGACGGCGGCGTCGCCGCGTTCGGCGGGCCCGATCCCCGCGAGCGAGGGACTGCGCGCGGCGCTCGTGGCCGGCGGCCGCGTGATGGCCACGCTCGACACGACGACGCCGAAGTTCCGCGTGGCCGGGAGCACCGCACCGACCTCGCCGTGAGCGAGCGCGCCTTTCTCACGGCGCAGTGGCTCGACCTCGTCATGCTCAACTACGAGGTCGCACCGGCGCTGTTGCGGCCGCATGTGCCGGCGGGGACGCAGCTCGACCTGTGGCAGGGCGCGGCGATCGTGAGCGTCGTCGGCTTCCGGTTCGCCGGGACGCGCGTGCTCGGCCTCCCGATCCCCGGCCACGTGGACTTCGAGGAGGTGAACCTCCGCTTCTACGTCTCGCGGCGCGAAGCGGGCGCCGGCGACGAATCGAAGCGCGCCGTGGTGTTCCTTCGCGAGCTCGTGCCGCGCCGCGCGATCGCATGGACCGCGCGCGCCTGGTACAACGAGCCCTACCGCGCGATCCCGATGCGGCACGCGGTGACGCCGATGGCGGGCGACGCCGCGGACCGCGCGCTGCGCTATGAATGGAAAGAACGCGGCGGATGGACCGGACTCTCCGCGACGACCGCGGGGCCGTCCGCGCCGCTGCTGCCGGGCTCGGAGGCGGAGTTCATCACCGAGCACTACTGGGGCTACACGCGGCAGCGCGACGGCGGCACCATCGAGTACCGCGTCGCGCACCCGCGCTGGAACGTGTGGGCGGCGCGCACCAGCGCGCTGCACGGCGACATCGCCGCCACGTACGGGCCTGCCTTCGCCGAGGTGCTCGCCGCCCGTCCGCGCTCTGCCTTCGTCGCGGACGGGTCGGCGATCACGGTCTTTCAGCCCCGCCGGATCGTCACGGGTTCGGCCGTGGCCGCGGCAGCGCCGTCGGCGGCAGGATCCCGTTGAGCCGCATGTAGTTCGCGAGCTGGCTATAGTGGTCCGCGAGGTCGAGCGCGTGGCCGACGACGAGGTTGGCGCGGATCACCTGCCGCGAGTTGCCGCCCATCGTCATCGTGGCCTGCTGCGAGAGCGCCGCGTCGTTGAGCTGCGCGAAGGCCTGCTGGCAGAACGCGAACGACTCCTTGAGCTTCGCGATCAGCGTGTCGCGCGGCCAGGTGGCCTTCACCGAGTCGGGCGTCGCGGTGTCCTTCTCCGGCCGGGTGGCCTTCATGTCGCCGAACCCGTTGCAGAAGAGGTAGTTGTCGTTCGCGAGGTGCTGGGCGATGTAGCCGATCGTCAGCTGCGCGGGCGTCGGCTTGTACGAGAACTTCGACTCCGGGATCGAGTCGAAGGCCTGCGCGAGGTTGCGGTGCAGGTTCATGATCCGGCCGCGGAAGGCCGCGGTGATCGGGTCGGTGGGCGGCGCGCCGCCCGGTTGCTGCGCGGCGAGGGCGGCCGGCAGCGCGAGGGACGCGAGAAGGAGGCGGACGGGGCGCATCGGGTGCTCCGGAGAGGGTGGCGTGCGAAGAACGGCCGGGGCCGCGGAAGCGTTGTCGCCGCGGGCGGCCGTCGCCCAACATTACCTCGCCAGCGACCGCCAGGCGCTAAAGTACCCGGGTGCCCACGCACCCGGCTCCTCGCCTGCACGAGTTCGCGACCCCCGCCGACGCGCCGGAGCTCGCGGCGCTGCACACCGCCGCGGCCGCGCGGCTCGTCGAGTTGCACGGCACCGGTCATTGGGCCTCGGCGACCTCCGAGCGCGGCGTGCTCAGCACGTTGCGGCACGCGAGGGTGCTCGTACGCCGTCGCCGCGGCGCCATCATCGCCGCCGCGACGCTCGCGACCAAGAAGCCGTGGGCGATCGACGTCGCCTGGTTCACTCCCGTCTCCCGCGCGATCTACCTGACCGGCATGGCGGTCGCGCCCGGGCACCAGGGCAAGGGCATCGGCCGGGCGCTGCTCGCGGCGGCGCTGGTGGCCGCCCGCGACTGGCCGGCCGGCGCGATCCGCCTCGACGCGTACGACGCGGCGGCGGGCGCGGGCGCCTTTTACGCGAAGTGCGGCTACACCGAGCGGGGTCGCGTCACCTATCGCGGCACGCCGCTCGTCTACTATGAACAGCTGACCTGAACGACGGGGCTGCGGGATGGACGACGAGGCCCCGGCCGCACCTGCGGCCGGGGCCTCGCCCCTTGCCCTCACCTGTCCGCCGTCACTTCGCCTTCCTGGGCTCCTCCGCCGGCGCCTTCAGCTGGTCGCGGACGAGGTTCGCGAGCAGGACGTCGACGATCGAGCCGCCGGCGCCCCCTGCCCCGCCGCCATTCACCAGGATCTCCGGCACGAGCTTGATGTTGTTCGCCGCCAGCGCGCGGCCGATCTCGATCATCGCGAAGTTGGCCGGCCCGACCGCGTCGGTCTTCTTCTGGATGACCTCGGCTTCCGCGCCGCCGACCGCGAGCGTCTGCGCCGCCTGCGCGTCACCGACCATCTTCAGCACCGTCGCGTCGGCCTCGGCGTTGAGCGTCTTCGCCCGCGCGTCGCCCTCGGCGTTCAGCGTCTTCGCCTTCGCGTCGCCCTCGGCGTTGAGCGTCTTCGAGCGGAGGTCGCCCTCCGCCTTCTTCACGCTCGCCTGCGCCGTGAACTCGGCGATCTGTACGCTCCGCTCGGCGTCGACCACGCGCGCCTGGGTGTCGGCGAGCGCGCGCGCCTGCTGGAGCTCCTTGCGCGTGTCCTCGGCCATGCGCTCGGTGTCGAACGTGATCTTCTGCTGCTCGGCGAGCTTGCGGTCGGTGAGCGTCTTCATCAGCTCGGCCGGCGGAGTGATGTCGCCGATGAGCGTGTCGACCGCGCCGACGTTGTATTCGCCGAGCGCGTCGGCGATGCGCATCTTGGCGTCGCTCTGCCGCTGCTGGCGCCCCTTCAGGAAGTCGATGACGTCCGACCCCTGGGCCGCGTTGCGGAAGTAGTTGCCGATGGTCGGCTCGAGCACCTGCGTGACGAGGTTCATCATGTTGCCGAACCGCGCGATGACCTTTGGCGCGTCGGTGCGCGGGATGTGGATGATCTGGCTGACGTCGAGGTTGAACGTGAAGCCGTCGGACGACCGGACGGTGATCGTCGACAGGTTCTTGTCGAGGTTGTGGCTCTCCGTCTTCCCGGTCGCCCAGTTCAGCACGACGTTCGCGGTCGGGACGATCTCGACCTTGTGCGTGTACGGGTTGACCGGGTACTTGCCCGGGTCGAGCGGCTCCACCCAGACGCCCTTCTCGCCCTTCTTCACGAGGTTGCCGTGCTTGAAGGCGTCGCCGGTGACGTCCACGCCGGGCTTGCCGACGAAGGAGATCACGACGCCGACGTTCGCGATCGGCACCGAGGTCATGTCCTTCACCTCGACCGACGCGAAGCGCGGGTTGATGAAGTACCGGCCGGCGAGGATCACCTGCTCCTGCAGGCCCTTGTAGCCGCCATGGTCGAGGAACGCCTGGCCGTTCTGGAAGAGGTTGTGCCCGCGGATCTCCTCGCCCGCGATCTCGCCGGTGGGCAGCGGCTGGCCTTCACGCGTCGTCACGACGCCGACCATGTTGTCCTCGATCTCGGTCACCGCCTCCTGCACGACCGAGAAGAGCGCGGTGTTGATGCGGTACGTGCCCGGCGGGATCACCGTGATCTGCGGGCCGCGCTCGCCGCCCTTCTCGAGGAAGGCGCGCGCGTCCTGGAACGAGTCGCACTCGATGTGCTTCGCGAGCACGCGGCCGGCCGACAGCGGACGGCCGTCGCGGCTCTCGACGATGCCGATGCGGCCCTCCGCGATCGTGATGAACGGACGGACCTGGATCTCATACTGCCACGGCCAGTAGCCGAAGAAGATGCCGGGGGCGAGCGTGTCGGCCTGGATGCCGGCCTCGCCCTTCAACGCGACGAGACGGCCGTCCGGCAGCGACGTGTTCGAGCCGAGCAGCTTCCACTTCTTGTTGACGATGCCGATGGAGGAATCGCCGATGATGACGATGCCGAAGAGCCGGAACGTGACCTTGTAGAACAGGACCGCAAGGACGAGAACGGCGACCCACCAGTACGTCAGTAGGGTTGCGAGTTCGACGGGCACGGCTGCAGCGCTCCTTTGTGACTTTGGAAGAGGGTTGGACAGCGCGTGAATGATAGGAGCGCGCACCCCCGGGTGCACTGCCGTAGCGCTCCCGAAGGCGCCATTGACATTCACGGGGGCGGGCCTGATGCTCGGAGCGCCCGGCGCCATCACATTTCTCCGGCCGCTCCCGCCCAGTGGACAACCGCTCGCGCACCGCCCTGCTCTCCTTCGCGATCGCCACGGCCGCCGGCGCGCCCGCGGCGCAGGCGCCCGCCGCCCCCGACGCACCCGGCGAGTCGGTGCGCGTCGTCCGCTTCGAGCCCGGCGTCACCGCGACCATCGTCGAACCGGCCGCGCGCATCCCGCGCGCGCGCACCGAGCTGATCCTGTACGCGCTGCCGAATGGGAACTCGACGGCGGAGACGATGGGGCGCGCGATGGCGCCGGGGACCTTCTGGCGCTTCGACATCCAGCACATCGCCGCGCAGACGCGCGCGCTGCGCACGCGCGGGCTCCCCAACGCGGTCGTGGTCTACCTCGAGGCCGACCAGCGGAGCTGGCCCACCTGGCGTTCGTCGCAGGGCTACGCCGTCGCCAACCCGCGCATCGTCGCGATCGTGGACTCGATCCGCGTGCTCGTCGGCGGCGGCGACGCGGCGGTCACGCTCACCGGGCACAGCGGCGGCGGCTCCTTCGCCTTCGGTTTCCTCGACGGGCAGCCGGCGATCCCCGACTGGCTGGAGCGCATCGCGTTCCTCGACAGCAACTACGGCTTCGAGGCGCGCCACGCCGACCCGCTGCTCGCGTGGCTCGCGCGCGACCGGCGGCACCGGCTGGAGGTCGTAGCCTACGACGACCGCGAGATCACGCTCGAGGGGAAGAAGGTCGTCTCAGACTCGGGCGGCACCTGGCGCGCGACGCAACGGATGCTCGACGCATTCGGCGCGCGCGGCGTCCGCTTCGACGCCGACACGCTCGGGCCCTTCGAGCGGCATCGCACCGCGCAGATCGAGCTGCTGCGGCACCCGAACCGCGAGAACCGGATCCTGCACACCGAGATGGTCGGCGAGATGAACGCGTACATGCACGTCCTGCTGCGCGGGCGGCCGGCGTACGACCGCGCCGCGCCCGTGCTCGGCGCGCCGCGTGCGTACACCGCCTTCGTCGTGCCGGCGGCGCCCTGACGCGATGAGCGCCTACGTCCGCACGACGCTCGAGGCCGGCCCCTGGCGACGCGATGCCGGACCGCAGAGCACGCTGCGCGAGATCCGCGCGTCGGCGCTCGCCCTCGCGAACCCCGATTTCGAGCTGGAGTTCGAGACGGTGACGCACTGGCTGCTCGAGGTCGACGAGGCGACCGACCGCGTGACGCGCGAGATCGGGCTCGACGATCGCGACCTGCCGGTCACGATCGCGCCGCACGCGCAGAACGCGGGCTTCTGGATGCCCGGCCACGAGCGCCTCGAGTGGAGGGGCATGATCCGCATCGACCCCGCGCGGTTCGAGGCCGCGTGGGAGCGCTTCCATCAGGGCCGACGACCGCGGCAGTGACGCCGCGCCCGCGCGCGCGGTAGCACCCGAGACCCTTCACCGACCTCCCCGATGCGGACCTTCCCGTTCCTTCCGACGACGCAGTGGCTCGTGGTGCTCCGCACGATGCTCGGCCTCTACATGTGCGCGCACGGCACGACGCGCCTGCTCGCCGGCACGGTGGGCGGCTTCGGCGGGTTCCTCGGCGAGAAGGGCTTCCCGTTCGGCGTCGCGATCGCGTGGGCGATCACCCTGTGGGAGATCAGCGCGGGCCTCACGCTCGCGAGCGGTCGCTTCGTGCGCGCCATCGCGGCCGGCTTCGCGATGGAGCACGTGATGGGGATCATCCTCGTCCACGCGCCGCGCGGCTGGTTCACCGTGGGTTACCAGTCGGGCGGCGCCGAATACAGCGTGCTGCTCATCGCCTGCTTCCTGCTCACCGCGTCGACGGCGGTGCCCGCACAGCCGGCGCAGCCGGCGC
>CAZIDS010000009.1:10863-28255 GCA_964537945.1 uncultured Gemmatimonas sp.
CAGCCGGCGCAGCCGGCGCGCGACGGCTCAGCGTAGCGCGTCGAGGAAGCGGTCGATGTCGGCCATGTCGTTGTAGACCGACGGCGAGAGCCGCATCCAGTCGCGGCCGATGCGCACGTTCACCTTGGCCGCCTGCAGGCGTTTCGGTAGGTCGCTCGCGCCAAGGCCGCGCCTCGCGAACGAGACGTTGCCGCCGGTGGCGCCGGCCGGCGTGACGCCGGTGAAGCCGAGGCGCGGCACCTCCTGCTGCAGCCGGCGGATCATCGGGAGCCGGTGCGCCTGGATGCGCTCCACGCCGAGCGACTGCACGTAGCTCAGCGAGGCGGCGAGCAGGGCGACGTTCACCTCGCTCGAGCCGGTGAGCGTCCCCATCTCGAAGTAGCTCGCGGCAGTCGGCTTGCCCCAGCTCCACTCGACCGGCTTGTACGGGCCGTCCGGCATCGCGGGCGGGTAGTTCGCGTCGAGGTCGGGCGCCTGGTAGTAGCCGATGACGGGGCGCTGCAGCCGCGGCAGCACTTCCTCGTTCACGTAGAGGAAGCCGAGCCCGAAGTCGCCCATGAGCCACTTGAAGCTCGAGCAGGCGGCGAAGTCCACGCCGCTCGCCTTCACGTCGAACGGCTCCGCCCCCGCGGTGTGCACGATGTCGGCGTAGACGAGCGCGCCATGCGCGTGCGCGAGCTCGCTCACCGCCTTCAGGTCGTGCTGGAAGCCGTTGTACATCGCCGTCGAGGAGACCTCGATGAGGCGCGTATTCCGGTCGACGAGCCGTTCGAGGTCCTTCATCTCGATCCGCGCGTCGGGCGTCGGCGGCGCGACGCGCACGTCGAGCCCGCGCTTGCCGAGCTCGAGGAGGTGCATGATCGCCCCCTCGAAGTGCAGCCCGTCGGTCACGACGTTCCCGTCGAACCGGTGGTCGAGCCCGAGAGAGCGCACGACGAGGTTCTCGCCCTCGCTCGTGCTCGACACGTACGCGACCTCCTCCGGCTTCGCGTTGATGAGCTGCGCGAAGAGGAGCCGCGGGTTCGGACGCGGCACGTTCGCCGCGTCGTTCGGCGCGGCGCCCGGCCGCAGCATCGCCCGGCGGTCGGCGGCGCGCTGCGCCGCGGCGACGGCGACGCGCGGGATCGGGTGCGTGTATGCCGCATTGATGTACGTGTAGCCGTCGGCGATGTCGAAGTCGGCACGACGCGGGAACGGCGGCGTTTGCTGCACCGCGGGCGCGGACCCCGCACCGGGGCCCGCGCGGCGGATCGCGGCCTGGGGCAGCGCTGATGCGGCGACGAGGCCGCCGAGCCCGGCGATCAGTCCGCGCCGGTCGATGCGCGCCGCGCCCGCGCCATCCTGATGGTCGGTCATGGGACTACGATGCCCGTCCGCGCCTGGCGGGCGCAAGACGAACGCCTTCATTGAGGATTCGCGTCCCGGACCTCCGCCCGATGACCGACTCGCTGCGCGACGACGCCACCTTCCTCACCGCCGCCCTCCTGCCTGGCCTCAGGGAGCCGCGACGGGGCCGCGGCCGCGCAATGCGGTCAGGATCGGCGAGGTCATGAACGTGGTCGCGAGCGCGACGCAGACGAGCGTGGTGTAGACCGCCGGCGAGATCACCCGCGCCTCGTACCCCACGTTCAGCACCACGAGCCCGATCAGGCCGCGCGCGTTGAGCAGCGTCCCGAGCATCAGCCCCTCGCGCCAGCTCGTGCCCGTCATCCGCATCGCGATGGTCGCGCCGCCCATCTTGCCCGCGACCGCGACGAACAACGTGAGCAGGAAGAGCGGCAGGTAGCCGGCAAGCAGCGCCACGTTGGTGCGGATGCCCGACGAGACGAAGAAGAGCGGCAGCAGCACCACGAGCAGCAGGTCCTCGTTGCGCTCGCGGAACCCGCGCACGAACGACGCGTCGCGCGGCATCACCGCGCCGGCGAGGAAGGCGCCGAAGAGCGCGTGCACACCCAGGGCCTCCGTCACCCACGCCGAGCCGAGTGCGACGGCGATGACGAACGCGAAGGCGTCGGGGCCGAGCGCGCCGTCGCGCACCGACGGCTGCAGGCGTCGTGCGAGGAGCGGGCGCACCACGAGGATCATCGCGGCGACATGGGCGACGAGGCCGAGGAAGGCGAGGGCGACCGTGAGGCCGCCCTGATCGGGGTGCGCGAACGCCGTGATGAAGGCCAGCAGGCACCAAGCCGTGACGTCGTCCACCGCGGCGCACGCGATCGCGACCTGGCCCAGCGGCGTCCGCTCGATGCCGTGCTCGACCAGCAGGCGCGCGAGCACCGGGAAGGCGGTCACGCTCAGCGCGGTGCCGACGAACAGCGCGAAGGAGGCGAACGGCACGGCGGCGCTCGACAGGCGCGGATAGAGCAGCAGCGAGAGGGCGACGCCGAGGAAGAGCGGCATCACGATGCTCGTGTGGCTCGCGAGCACCGCGGCCCGGCTGCGCACGCGCAGCGACGCGAGGTCGAGCTCGAGCCCGACGATGAACATGAAGAGCAGGAGCCCCAGCTGGGCCACGGCGTTGAGGAACCGCACCGATCCCAGCGGGAAGAGCGCGGCGTAGGCCTCCGGCCAGACGAGGCCGAGCACCGACGGTCCCAGCAGGATGCCGGCGAGCATCTCGCCGGCGATCTGCGGCTGCCGGACACGTCGCACGAGCCGGCCGACGAGGCGCGCCAGCACGACGACGACGACGATCTGCGCCAGGAAGACCGGCACGCGGAAGGCCGCGAGCGGCACCGGGCCGAAGAGCGCTCCGCCCGACGCGTTCTCGGCCGGCGCCACGAGTCCGCGGCCCGCGTACAGCACGCCGAGCACGCCGGCGACCGGGAGCACGACGAGGAGGAAATAGGCGAGCGGCCCGCGGCGGCCCGCCACCGACGGGTCGAAGCCCGAGAGCGACGTCGCGTCGCTCATCGGGGCGCGGTCCTCGCGAACCGTCGCACCTTTGTGACCTGGCTCACGCTCTGGCGCAGTTGGACCTCGTGCACTGATACAAAATGATGATGTTGTGTCTTGCCGCACAGGTCACACGTCCTTAGCCTGAACCCAAGGACGGGGCGCCCGTCGCCACTCGTCCAATGCGCTGCTCAGAGCAAACCCGCCGAAAGGCGGCGACGCAGAGCCACGGGGCTTCAGCGGGAGACCGCCAGCCAGCCGAGCCGCCAGCGGATCGACCTCTGTCACGGTCCTCTCCGGCGGCTCGTTCGCGTCCGGCGTGGACCGCTCCCGCTGGAGACGCCGCGATGCCGACCCACCTGCCGCTGAGGGACCGCGTGATCCCCGCCGTCCTGCTCATCCTCGCCGCCGCCGCGAGCGGCGCCTGCGCGCCGACCGAGCCCGACCTCGACGCGATCGCCGAGGTGGAAGTTGCACCCGACTCGACCGCCGCGACGATCGGCGCCGTGGTGCCATACACCGCCACGGTGCGCAACGGGCGCGGCGAGGCCATGGCCGAGGCCGTGACCTGGTCGAGCACGAACACCGGCGTGGCCACGGTGAACGGCTCGGGTGCCGTGACGATCGTCAGCGCCGGGAGCTCGGAGATCCGCGCGAGCGCGGGCGGAAAGACGGGGACGGCGAAGATCACGGGCGTCGCCCCGGCGACGCTGAACTCCCTGACCATCACGCCGCCCACGGCGACGCTGTTCACCGGGGCGACGCAGCAGTTCACGGCGGCCGGCACGTGGAGCGACGGCGGTTCGGCCGTCCCGCCGGTGACGTGGACCGCGACGGGCGGCACCGTCTCGAACAGCGGGCTCTACACGGCCGGCGGCACGCCCGGCAGCTTCCGCGTGATCGGGACGCACACCGGCGGCACGCGCGCCGACACCTCGACCATCACCATCAACGCCGTCACGCTCACGTCGCTCACGCTCACGCCGCCGACGGCGTCGCTGAACTCGGGCGCGACGCAGCAGTTCGCGGTCGCGGCGCAGTGGAGCGATGGCAGCAGCACCACGCCGGCGATCACCTGGAGCGCGACCGGCGGGACGGTGAGCAACGCGGGCCTGTACACGGCGGGCGGCGTCGCAGGCTCGTTCCGCGTGATCGCCGCGCACACCGGCGGCACCCTGGCCGACACCTCGACGATCACCATCACCGTCCCGGTCGGCGGGCTCGCGAACGAGTGCGCCTCGCCGGAGGCCGGCTGGATCTGGTGCGACGACTTCGACCAGAACCGGCTCTCGTCGTACTTCGAGTACGAGGACGGCGGCGGCCTCTTCACGCGCGTGAACGGCGTCGGCAACGACGGCTCGTACGGGATGCGCGCGCACTTCAACGTCGGCACGGTCTCGGCCGGCGCGCTCCACCTCGCGGTGGGCCTGACGCCGCAGACCTACTTCGATCCGGTGGACGCGGGCACCGAGAAGTACCGCGAGCTCTACTGGCGCGTCTACCTGCGCCTGCAGCCGGGCTGGAGCGGTGGCGGCGGCGACAAGCTCTCGCGCGCGTTCGTCTACGCGTCGACCACGAGCTGGGCGCAGGCCGCGATCGCCCACGTGTGGGCGGGCGACGACAACACCCAGTACGAGAACATCCTGATGGTGGACCCGGCGCGCGGCACCGACGCGCTCGGCAACCTCGTGACCACGGGCTACAACGACTTCGCGCACCTGACCTGGCTCGGCCTCGTACGCGGCACGAACCCGATCTACGCGACCGCGAACGCCGGCGTGTGGCGTTGCATCGAGGCGCACGCGAGGCTGAACGACGCCGGCCAGAGCAATGGTGTGCTCGAGTTCTGGATCGACGGCACGCTCGACGCGCAGAAGACCGGCATGAACTTCATCGGCAGCTTCTCGGCCTACGGGCTGAACGCCGTCTTCCTCGAGAACTACTGGAACAACGGTTCGCCGGCGGCGCAGGACCGCTTCTTCGACAACTTCGTCGTGAGCACGCAGCGCATCGGCTGCTGATCGGCGCGTCGAACGCGGCGGGGGTCGCCGAGCCCCCCGCTGACCGCCCGGTCCGACGGGCGTCGAGGCCGTCACCCCTCGCGGGGTGGCGGCCTTCGCGTTCGGGTTGCATAGTGGGAGTGGCCGGTCACGAGCGACGCCCGCCGCCGCCCCAGAGCGCGCGCCAGCCCGGCCCAGCGGACCACGGGCACAAGTCGACGGAGGGACCATGCTGCTGCACCAGTCCTCGCTCGAGTCGATCCACCGGTTCTGCCACTCCAACAAGGAACTGCTCCAGCGATCGACAAGCGCAGGGTGCTTCTGTTGCGGCGCGACCTTCGCGCCGGCGGACATCAAGGACTGGGTGCACGAGGAGCTCCCCGGGATGCCTCCCGGCGACACGGCGAAGTGCCCGAAATGCGGGGTCGACTCCGTGCTGCCGTCCGCGGCGCCGATCATGCTGAGCCCCCGGATGCTCGCCGCGATGCAGTCGTACTGGTTCTCCTCCAAGCCGCAGCGGACGTCCGACAGCTGACGCACTTCACCCGCGGACGCCGCTCCCTCCTCCTCGCCGCCGTCGCCGCCGCCTCACTCGCGTGCGGCGAGGGCGGCGAGGCCGCGTCGGCGCGTGAGGCGGTGCTCTCGCGGATGCGGGCCTACCAGGGGACCGCCCGGGCCGTGAGCCCGGCGGGCGCCGACTACTTCACGCCGGGCGGCACGCTCTTCGAACCCGGGATCCCGCCGATCGTCACGCGCGACTCCATCCGCGCGTTCATCCAGTCGTTCCCCGGCGTCCAGGTCGACTCGGCGACCCTCGAGGCGGATGAGGTCGAGACCGACGACGAGATGGCGCTCGTCTGGGGTCACTACTTCGAGATGCTCCGCTTCCCGGGCCAGCCCGCCAGCGCGCAGCGCGGGCGCTTCGTGATGCAGTGGCGTCGCCTCGACGACGGGATGTGGTACATTCACCGCTATTACCGGATCCCGCTCCCGGACGCGCCGGCCGGCGCCCCTCCCCCGCCCGCTCCCAGATGAACGAGAAGGCCCTCTTCACGCAGTTCTGGACCAACGAGAGCAAGACCACGCGCAACGTCCTCGCGCGGATCCCCGAGGGCTCGTCCTACCGGCCCGACCCGAAGTCCCGCACGGCGCAGGAGATCGCCTGGCAGATCACGTGCGAGGAGAAGATGATCATCGAGGCGATGGAGACCGGGCACCTCGACTGGCAGATGGAGGCGATGCCCGCCCGAATGGCCGACGTCCTCGCGCGGTACGAAGCCCAGGCCGCCGGGATGGAGGCACGTTGGAACGCCGTCCCAGACGCCCGATGGAGCGGCGACCTCGCGATGGGAGAGCGCAAGCGGTCCGCCTCGGCGATGGCGTGGAGCTGGATCTTCGATATCGTGCACCACCGTGGACAGATCACGACCTACCTGCGGCCGATGGGCTCGACCGTGCCGCGCATCTATGGCCCCAGCGCGGACGAACCCTGATGCGTAGGACCCCGATGCGACACACGCTGCTGCTCCTCGCCCTCGCCGCCGCCCCTGCCGCGCGCGCGCAGGAGAACTACGAGATCCAGGTCTACCCGTCGCAGACGGCGCCGCCGCGGACGACGCTCTTCGAGCTGCACTCGAACTTCACGGGCTCCGGCTCACGCACCGTGCAGGGCGGCGTGCTGCCCACGCGGCACGCGCTGCACGAGACGGTCGAGATCACCCACGGCTTCAACGACATCTTCGAGGTCGGCTTCTACATCTTCGCGTCGCGGCCGGAGGGCGGCTCGCTCTCGTTCGTCGGGACGCACATCCGGCCGCGAGTCCGCGTGCCTCCCTCGTGGGGGCTGCCGGTGGGGCTCTCGCTCTCGACCGAGTTCGGCCCGGCCGACCGCGAGTTCGACGAGAACACCTACGGCATCGAGCTGCGCCCCATCGTCGACCAGACGGTCGGGAACCTCTACTGGTCGTTCAACCCGAACATCGAGTGGGCGCTGAAGGGACCTGACGCCGGCCGCGGCGCGGACGGGATGAACTTCAACCCCGGCCTCAAGCTCGCGTACAAGCTCCATCCGCGGCTCGCCGGCGGCATCGAGTACTATGGCAGCACGGGCACGCTCACGCGGATGGCGCCGTCGGCGGCGCAGTCGCACCTCGTCTATCCGACGGTGGACTTCTTCTTCGGCCCCGAGTGGGAGTTGAACATCGGGTACGGCGTGCTCGTGAGCGGCAACGGCGACGAGCGGATCCTCAAGGTCATCTTCGGGCGCCGCTTCGATTTCTAGCGCGGCGGCGCCCGCGGGCGGGCACCCCGGCGCGGATGTCAGGGTAAGGTGAGCGTGGCCGGGATGCCGCTGGCATTCGGCCGGACCGCCCTGCATTCTCCACGGACGCACCCCAACCCCGCGGCCCCGATGTCCCTCGACCTCCGGTACGTCCTCCGCTCGCTCGGCCGTTCGCCGGGCTTCGCGATCGCCGTCATCCTCACGCTCGGCCTGGGGATCGGCGCGAACACCGCGATCTTCTCGGCGGTCCGTGGCGTGATCCTGCGCCCGCTGCCGCACCGGGACGGCGACCGCCTGATGTACCTGCGGCAGTCGGTCGCGGCCCAGGGAGACCAGAACATCGCGTTCTCCGTCCCCGAGATCAACGACTTCCGCGAGTCGGCGAAGACGCTCGGCGCGATCGCCGAGTACTCGCCGCTGACGCTGTCGCTCGTGGAGGACCAGGACGCGTCGCAGATCGACGTCGGCCTCGTGACCGGCAACTACCTCGAGGTGATGGGCCTGAAGCCGATCCTCGGGCGCGAGTTCACGAAGGACGACGATGGCGCCGGCGCGGCCCCCGTGATCATGCTCGGCCACGCCTACTGGCGCGCGCATTTCGGCGGCGACTCGAGCGTCGTCGGCCGGACCATGCGCATCGCCAATCGCCAGGTGCCGATCATCGGCATCCTGCAGCCGGCGCCGTTCTTCCCCGGGCGGATCGACGCCCTCATGAACATGTCGGTGAGCGAGCACCACGTGAGCGCCACGATGGTGCAGGGCCGCAGCCACCGGATGACCGAGATGATCGCGCGGCTCGCGCCCGGCGCGACGGTGGAACAGGCGCGCGCCGAGGTGAAGGGGATCACCGACCGCGTGCACGGGCAGTTCCCGGAGTTCTACGACAAGGCGTCGGGGTACTCGACGACGCTGACGCCGTTCAAGGAGATCCTGGGTGCCGACGCGAAGCTCACGCTCTGGCTGTTGTCCGGCGTCGCGGCGCTCGTGCTCGTGATCGCGTGCGCGAACGTCGCGAACCTCACCTTGATGCGCGGCGTGCGGCGCGAGCACGAGATGGTCGTGCGCGCAGCGCTCGGCGCCGGCTCGTCGCGACTCCGCAAGCTGCTGCTCGTCGAGAACCTGGTGCTGGCGGGCGCGGGCGCCGCGCTCGGGCTCGTGATCGCGTTCGCCGGCGTCGGGACGATCTCGGCGTTCGTGGCGCGCTACTCGCCGCGCGCGGACGAGATCCACGTCGACGGCATGGTGCTCGGCTTCACGCTCATCCTCGCCCTGGTGGTGGCGGTGCTGCTCTCGTTCGCGCCGCGGGTCGGCGACGAGGGCGCGCTCGGGGCCGGACTCGCGGCCGGCAGCACGAAGACGACCGGCGGCGTCCGCCGCCGCCGGCTCCAGCAGGCGCTCGTCGTCACCCAGGTCGCGGTCTCGGTGATCCTGCTCTCCGGCGCCGGCCTGCTGGTGCGGTCGATGCAGAAGCTCGCCGCGGTCGATCCGGGAGTGACCGAGCCCGACAAGGTGCTCACGATGGAAGTGCCGTTCGACTTCGCCGCGGCCACCGATCCGGCGAAGGCGGCCCAGAAGTACGTCGACATGCAGCGCGAGCTGTCGACGCTGCCGGGCGTGCAGGTGGTCGGCATCGGCTCGACGGTCCCGCTGCGCAAGGCGGGGTTCCAGCTCGACATCAAGGCGGAAGGACACGTCCCTGCGCAGGGCGAGCCGCAGCCGGTGGCCGAGTATCGCACGGCGGACCTCGGATACTTTCGCGCCGCGGGATTCAAGTTCCTCCAGGGCCGCGACTTCGCCGCGACCGACGTGCGTGACGCGGGCAACGTCGTGATCCTCAACAAGACGGCCGCGAGCCGCCTCTTCCCCGGCATCGACCCGCTCGGCCGCCGCGTGGCGTGGACCGGTGACGTGCTGCGCTTCATCGGGATGAAGGAGAACGAGTGGCGCACGGTCGTCGGGATCGTCGCGGACACGAAGGACGGCGGACTCGATGCCGCGCCCGTGCCCGCCGTGTTCCTGCCGACCCAGCAGGCGCAGTTCCCGCCGGGCGGCGTCGTGATCCGCGCCGATGTCGACCCCTCGAGCCTCACGACCGCGGCGCGCCAGATCATCCACTCGGTCGCGCCGGAGCAGCCGGTGGAGAACGTGCTGCCGCTGCAGGCCGTGGCCGCCGAGAGTGTCGGGCCGAAGCGGCTGAACGCGTTGCTCGTCGGTTCGTTCGGCGTGCTCGCGCTCGTGATCGCGGCGATCGGCATCGCCGCGGTGCTCGCCTTCTCGGTGAGCGCGCGCACGAACGAGATCGGCATCCGGATGTCGCTCGGTGCGGACCCGGGCCGCGTGCAGCGGATGATCCTCGGCGAAGGGGGCGTGCTGCTGCTGCTCGGCCTCGTCGGCGGCGTCGCCGGCGCGGTCGCGCTCGCCCGCAGCATCCAGGGCTTCCTCTTCGGCATCGCGCCGCGCGACCCGGTGACGCTCGCCGGCGTCGCGGTGACGATGGCGGTCATCGGCATCGCGGCCTGCTGGGTGCCGGCGGCACGCGCGAGCCGGATCGCTCCGTCGGAGGCGCTGCGCCACACGTGATCGCGCGCGCGGCGGCGCTCGTCCTCGCGGCGAGCGCACCGTTCGCCGCGCTCACGGCCCAGTCCCGACCGGCCGCCGTGGCGCCGGCCGCGCAGGTCCCGTCGCCGATGAGCGAGACCACGCGGCAGCACGAACGCCTCACGGCCCGCGCGCTCGCGGGCGTGAGGCGTTCGTTCGAAGGGCCTGGCGGCCGCCCGGTGGACCTCTTCCTCCCCGACACCTTGAAGGGCCGCGGCGCGGTGGACGTCGTGATCCACTTCCTCGGCGCGAGCTGGGTGCCGATCATCGCGATCGACGCCGCGGGCGGGCACGCGGCGGTCGCGCTCAACCTCGGCGCCGGCTCCACCGCGAACGCGCGGCCGTTCGCGTCGCCCGAGGCGTTCGATTCGCTCGTGCTGGCGATCGGGCGCGAACTGTCGATCGCGGCCGGGCACGACGTGCAAGTCGGCGAGGTCACGCTCTCCGGCTTCTCGGCCGGCTACGGCGCCATCCGCGCGATCCTGCGCGAGCCGCGTCACCTCGCCCGTGTCCGCGGCGTGCTGCTGCTCGACGGGCTGCACACGTCGTACGTGCCCGAGGGGAAGCTCCTCGCGGACGGCGGCACCATCGATCCCACCGGGCTCGACGCCTTCCTCACCTTCGCGCGCGCCGCCGTCGACGGCGACAAGCGCATGCTGATCGCGCACTCGGAGATCTTCCCGGGCGCCTACGCGAGCACCACCGAGTCCACCGACTGGCTCCTCGCGCAGCTCGGCGCGCGGCGCACGGCCGTGCTCGCGTGGGGGCCGCGCGGGATGCAGCAGCTCAGCGAGGTGCGCGTGCGCGGGCTCACCGTGATGGGATTCGCCGGGAACTCCGCGCCCGACCACGTGGATTTCCTCCACGCGATGCCGGAGCTGCTCGCGCGCCTCCTCCAGCCCTGAGAGGGACGATGGACTTCGACCTCGCCGCCTCGATCCCCGTCCTCGAGCGCACGCCGCGCACCCTGCGCGCACTGCTCGAGGGCCTGCCCGACCCATGGATCCGCGCGACCGAGGGCCCCGACACCTGGAGTCCCTACGACGTGCTGGGACACCTGAATCACGGCGAGCGCAGCGACTGGATCCCGCGGGCACGCATCATCCTCGCCCAGGGCGCCGACCGGCGGTTCCACACGTTCGACCGCACCGCGATGTTCGAGGAGAGCCGGGGCAAGTCGCTCGGCGACCTCCTGACCGAGTTCGAGGGGTTGCGCGCCGAGAGCCTCGCGGTGCTCCGCGGGTGGAAGCTGACCGACGCGCAACTCGCGCTCACCGGAGAGCATCCCGAGTTCGGCGCCGTCACGCTCCGGCAGTTGCTCGCGACCTGGGTCGCGCACGACCTCGGCCACCTCGTGCAGGTCGCGCGGGTGATGGCGAAGCAGCACCGCGACGCGATCGGCCCCTGGCGGAAGTACCTCTCCGTGATGGACCGGTGAGCGCCGCGCGATGAGCGTGCTCTCCGCGATCGGCAGCACCTCGCTCGTCCCGCTGCGGCGGGTCGTCCCGCCGGGCTGCGCCGAGATCGTCGTGAAGCTCGAGTCGGAGAACCCGACGGCGAGCATGAAGGACCGGATGGCGCTGGGCGTCATCGAGGCGGCCGAGCGCGACGGCCGGCTCAGGCCCGGCGGGACGGTGGTCGAGTACACGGGCGGCAGCACCGGCACGTCGCTCGCCTTCGTCTGCGCCGCCAAGGGCTACCGCATCCGCATCGTCACCTCGGACGCGTTCAGCGAGGAGAAGCGGCGGCAGATGCAGGCCTACGGCGCCGAGCTCACGCTCGTGCCGAGCGAGGGCGGCAAGACCACGAAGGCGCTGATCCTCGCGATGATCGAGAAGGCACGCGAGCTCAGCCGTGAGCCGGGGACCTTCTGGACCGACCAGCTCAACAACGCGGATGCCATCGCCGGCTACTTCCCGCTCGGTGCGGAGATCCTCGCGCAGACCGACGGGCGCGTGGACGCGTTCGTGCACAGCGTCGGGACGGCCGCCTGCGCGCGCGGCGTCGCGACCGCGTTGAAGCGGGCGAAGCCGTCGGTGCGGATCGGCGTGGTGGAGCCGGCCGAGTCGCCGGTGCTCGGCGGCGGCGCGCCGGGGCCGCACAAGATCGAGGGTGTCGGCGTCGGGTTCGTGCCGCCCCTGTGGGAGCCGACGCTCGTCGACGAGATCATCCCGGTCCCGACCGCCGACGCGAAGGCGATGGCGCGCCGGCTCGCGGCCGAGGAGGGCATCTTCGCCGGTACCTCGTCGGGCGCGAACGTGATCGCCGCGATCCGGATGGCACGGGCACTCGGGTCCGGCCGCATGGTCGCGACGCTGATGTGCGACTCGGGGCTCAAGTACGTGAGCACGGACGTCTTCGCGCCGTGACCTCGGCGGAGATCGAGGCGCTCGTCGCGCGCTTCGTCGCGCGCACGCTGCCGAAGGCCGAGTGGACCCACGAGGCCCATCTCGTGGTCGGCAGCTGGCACGCGGCGCGGTTCCCGCGCGAGGAGGCGCTCGCGCTCCTGCGGGAGCGGATCCGCGGCTACAACACGGCCGTCGGCACGGCGAACACCGATGCGGGTGGATACCACGAGACGCTGACCGTGTTCTTCCTCGACGGCATCCGCGGCGTGCTGGCGGGCTTGCCGGGCGAGCCGCTGGCGGTGCAGGTGGCGGCGGTGCTCGCCTCGCCGCTGGCCGACCGCGCCGCGCCGCTCGCGCGCTACCGGCGGGAGACGCTGTTCAGCGTGGCGGCGCGACGCGGCTTCGTACCGCCGGACGCGGGGTGAGCGGGCGAACCGTGCGCCGCGCATGACCCGCGGTGCAGATTCCCTCGATGCCTCGCCCCGCCGTCCGCTGCCCCGTCCTCCTGCGCCTCGCAGGCGCGCTGGCGTTCGTCGCGCCGGCGACCGCGCAATCCCAGCGCGGAGTCCCCTGCCCGCCCGCCGCGAACACGGTCGTCGACGCCGCGTGGCAGGCATTCCGCGCCGACTCCGTGGAGGTCGCGGCGCAGCGCTTCGCCGCCATGGCGGCGGCCTGCCCGCGGCACGTCGGCGCGCTGACCGGCCTCGGCTTCACGCAGCTGCGCCTCGGGAACGTGCCCTCAGCTGACAGCGCCTTCCGCCGGGCCGTCGCGATCGACTCGCTCTCGGTCGACGCGTGGGAGGGGCTGGCCACCGTGCGCGGACGGACCGGCCAGGCCGCGCTCGCGGAGCAGGCGTGGCGTCGCGCTGCCGCGCTCGCGCCCGACCGCGCGGACCTTGCGCAGCGGGTGGCGGGATTCGAACCGGAGGTCGTCGAGCCGATCGTCCGGCGGAGGAGCGCCGCCCTCGACCTCACGCTGCGCGTGAACGGCGAGGCGTTCGAGATCCTGCGCGGCGGCCGGTGGTCGCCCTTCTTCATGAAGGGCGTCAACCTCGGCCTCGCGCTGCCGGGCAAGTTCCCGGCCGAGGCGCCGCAGGACTCGGCCCTCTACGCGCGGTGGTTCGCGCAGATCGGCGCGATGCACGCGAACACGCTGCGCGTCTACACGCTGCTCCCGCCGCAGTTCTATCGGGCGCTGCGCGCGTACAACCTCGCGCACGCGGAGGCGCCGCTCTACCTCGTCCACGGCGTCTGGACCGAGCTGCCGCCGCGCGACGACTTCGACGACGCGGGCTTCAACGCCGAGTTCGCGGCGGAGATCCGGAACGTCGTCGACGTGCTGCACGGGGCCGCGCGGATCGCGCCGCGGCCGGGACACGCGAGCGGCCGGTTCGACGCCGACGTCTCGCCCTGGACGATCGCCTACATCCTCGGCCGCGAGTGGGAGCCGTACTCGGTGATCGGATTCAACGAGTCGCCGCGGGCGGCGCGCAGCTACGCCGGGCAGCACCTCACGATCGCGCGCGGCACGCCGACCGACGTCTGGATGGTGCGGCAGTGCGACCTCCTGCTCACCTACGAGGAGGACACGTACAACGCGCAGCGCCCGATCGCCTACACCAACTGGCCGACGACCGACCCGATCCTCCACCCGAAGGAGACGTCATTCGACCAGCAGATGCGCTATCGCGGACTGAAGTACGACCGCGACACCAGCGCGGGACCTCCGCACGAGGAGGAGGGCGTCTCGCTCGACCCGTCGCTCGTGCGGCGGACGCCGCGGAACGTCGCCGGCTGGTTCGCGAGCTACCACGTCTATCCGTACTACCCGGACTTCATGATCCTCGACCCGGGATACGACCGGGCGAGTTCGTCGCTCGGGCGGTCGAACTACTTCGGGTACCTCACGGACCTCCGCCGCGTGCACCGCGGGATCCCGCTCGTGATCGCGGAGTTCGGGATCCCGTCGAGCCGGGGCAACGCGCACCTGCAGCCGCAGGGCTGGCATCACGGCGGCCTGAGCGAGAAGGACGCGGCAGCCGCGAACGTGCGGCTCGCGACGGAGATCCGCGAGGCCGGCGCGGCCGGCGAGATCGTCTTCGCGTGGATGGATGAGTGGTTCAAGCGGAACTGGTTCGCGATGGAGACCGAGCTGCCGCCGGAACGCGGGCGGCTCTGGCAGAACGCGATGAGCTCGGAGGAGCACTACGGCCTGCTCGCGCTCGTGCCCGGCCGGGCCGACCGCACGCCGCTGCCCGGCGGCGACCCGCAGCGCTGGCTCGCGCTCCCGCCGCTGCAGTCGGCGCCGCTGCTCGGAGGTGACACGGCGACGCTGCGCGTCGGCAACGACGAGGGCTACGTCTACCTCGCGCTCGAGCTGCCGTCGCTGCGGGGACGCCCCTTCCCCTTCGGCGCGACCCGCCTCCAGCTCGCGATCGACACGCGCGACCCGGAGCTCGGCCAGGCGATCCTGCCCGTGAGCGGGCTGCGGAGCGGCGCCGCCTTCGAGTTCCTCGTCGAGCTGAACGGTCCCGACGACGCGCAGCTCAAGGTGACGCCCGAGTACAACCCCTACATGCCGCACCGGCTGGTGGAGAGCGGCGCCTACTTCGGCGAGCACTTCCGCCGTCCCCTGCTCTCGACACCGCGCTTCGACGGCGTCTTCGACTCGCTGTGGGCGCTCACCAACCGGCCGCGCTACACCGGCGAGGGCCAGCTCGTGCGCGGCCGCGGCATCACCGTCGGTCGCCTGCGCTTCGCGCGCGCGAGCGACAATTCGCTCGCCGACTGGTGGTACGACGAGGCGACCGGCACGATCCAGCTGCGATTGCCGTGGGCGATGCTGAACGTGAGCGACCCGTCGTCGCGGCTGGTCGCGTGGGAGAGCGATCCGCAGCAGGCGCTGACGCGCGACCAGTCGCGTCCGGCCTCGCGCCTCGTCGGCGTGCCGACCGACGGCTTCCGGTTCGCGGTCGTCGCGATCCGTCCGGGCCCCGACGTGCTCGGCACGATCCCCGCGCGGGACGACTACGGCAATCTCCCGTTCGACCGCTTCCGCACGTGGCGCTGGGCGACGTGGGAGGAGCCGACCTGGCACGAGTACCTCAAGCCGGCGTACAGCGCGCTGCAGCAGTACTGGCGGGCGCCGTGAGCGGCGTCTCGCCGCGGCGCACCGCACTCGCCGCGATGCTCGTGCTCGGGTGCCGCGCGAGCGCGCCCGCGACACCCGCGACGGACGCGCCCGCCGCGCCGCCGCGCGAGCGGCTGACGTCCGCGGCGCTGCTCCGCCGGCTCGGCCTTCCCGACACGGCGCGCCTCGTGATCCTGCACGGGGACGATGCCGGGATGACACCGCGCTCGACCGCGCGCACGATGCGGGCGCTCGCCGCGGGCCAGCTGAGCTCGGCGTCGTACGTCGCGATCGGCGCGGCGATCGACAGCGTGCGCGCGGCGCTCCGTGAGCTCCCCGCCGGCGTGCCGCCGGACCTCGGCATCCACCTCGCGATCACGAGCGAGACGCCGGCGATGCGCTTCCGGGCCGCGTCGGCGCGCGCCGCCGTGCGCACGCTCGTGGACCGCGAGGGCTTCCTGCTGCTGCGCGAGCCGCGGCGCACCGACGAGGCGCAGATCGAGCGCGAACTCGCGGCGCAGGTGGCGCGCGCCCGCGCCGCGGGACTCCCCGTTACGCACCTCGACTCGCACCAGGGCGCGCTGCTCTACCACGGCGCGGCGCGCTTCGCCGCGCTGCGGCGCGTCGCGAAGGCTGCCTGCCTGCCGATCCCGGTGCCGGAGTCGTTCTTCGCACGCTTCCCGTACCTCGCCGACGCGCTCGACGACGGCCAGCCGCCGCTCGCGGACCTGATGAGCATCGACCCCGAGCGACCGCCGGCCGACTGGGAGCGCGCGTACGACGAGCTCTTCGCGACGATGCGGCCGGGCGTCACGCTGCTGCTCGTGCACGTCGGCGAGGACACGCCGGAGGAGCGGGCGCTCTTCCACGACCATCGGGAGTACGACGCGGCCTGGCGCGCACGCGACGACGCGATCGTCTCGAGCGGGCGGATGCGCGCGATGGCCGCCGACCACGGCGTCCAGCTCACCACGTGGTCCGAGCTGACGCGCGTGGCCCCGGTCTGCGCCACCGTTCCCTGACACGGCGGCGATTGCCGCCACCGTGACCGGGGCGCACCTTGGAGGGGTAGGCACGGGGCCGTCCGCCCTCTCCCTCTCCCTTGGAGTCCAGATGCGCAAGATCGCCACCGCGCTCGCCCTGAGCGCCGTCCTCGCCCTCCCCGCCGCCGCGCAGGGGATCATGGGTGACATGCACCGCGACCTCAACGAGGTGCAGCAGAAGATGATCGGGCTCGCGCGCGCGATCCCGGAGAACCTCTACGACTGGCGGCCCGGCCCCGGCGTCCGCTCGGTGCGCGAGGTGCTGCTCCACATCACCGGCGAGAACTACCAGCTGCCGATCTTCCTCGGCCACGCGGCGCCGGCGGCGAGCGGCATCACCGAGGACTTCGCGACGACCACGGCGCTCGAGAAGAAGCCGATGACGAAGGACCAGGTGATCGCCGAGCTCGAGCGCTCGTTCTCGAACCTGCACGCGGGACTCGGCAAGGTGACCGACCAGAACCTCGGCGAGACGGTGAAGTTCTTCGGGCAGGACTGGACGCGAGGGCGTTCGGCGGTGCTGATCGTCACGCACATCCACGAGCACCTTGGCCAGCTCATCGCCTACGGCCGGCAGAACAACATCGTCCCGCCCTGGAGCCGCTGAGATGACCCGCCCGCGCGCGCGCCGCCCGGTTCCTCGCTCGGCGCGCGCGCTGGCCGCGCTCGCCGCCCTCTCGCTCGCCGCGTGCGGTCCGCGCGGCGAAGCGGGCGGCGGCGGCGATCGAGACTATCTCTACGTCTGGACCGCATCGCAGGACTCGACGCAGCCCGATTTCCTCGCGGTGCTCGACGTGACCGCGGAGGGCGATCGCTACGGGTCGCTCGTCACGACGATCGCCGTGCCCGACCTCGAGAACGTCCCGCACCACACCGAGCACGAGCTCGCCGCGGACCGGCAGCTGTTCGCGAACGGCTTCGGGTCGGGCCGCACGTACATCTTCGACCTCTCGACGCCCGACGCGCCGCGGATCGCGGGCGCCTTCGGCGACGTCGAGGGCTACTCGCATCCGCACTCGTTCCTGCGGCTGCCGAACGGGAACGTCCTCGCGACCTTCCAGATGCGCCACGGCGCGGGCGGTGCGATGCGCACGGGC
>CAZIDS010000010.1:0-24757 GCA_964537945.1 uncultured Gemmatimonas sp.
AAGCTTCGGTTCGACGCACACAAGACGCGCGGCCCCTCGGGGCCGCGCGTCTTGCGTTTCACCCCGGCGAAGTCAGCGCGTCAGCGCGTCAGCGCTCGGACGCGCGCCGCGACTGTCGTCGCGTCGCCCTGCACGGTGACGCTCGCGCCGGGTTCCACCTCGCGCCGCACCATCGCGATCGCGAGCGGGCCGCGCGTCGGCGACACCACCGCCGAGCGCACGTCGCCCACCTCGGCCCCGCTCGCATCGAGCACGCGCGCGCCGCGCGCGAGCGGCGCGTCGCTCTCGAGCCTGCGCAGGTGCCGGTTCACGTGGCCGCGGAAATGGATCCGCGCGACGACCTCCTGACCCGTGTAGCAGCCCTTGCTGAAGGAGATCGCGCCGAGCTTGTCGAGCTCGGCCTCCTGCGGGATCGTCTCGCCGTCGATCTCGACGCCCCACGCCGGCACGCCGCCCTCGATCCGCTCGGCGAGCAGCGCATCGCCCTCGAGGAAGGCGATGCCCTTCGCACGGAGCGCGTCGCGCACCGCGTCGATCCGCGCGCCTCTCGCGATGACGTCGAACCCGGGCGTCGCGAGGTCGTCCGACCGCACTACCCACGCCGCGGCGTCGCCGTCGCCGAAGCGCGCGCCGTGATGGGGCGCCAGCGCGACGATGGCCGCGTGCGCAGTCGGCCCCGCTGCGAGCGCCTCGGCGACGACCGACGCCGCCTCGCCTCCGTGCACGCCGATGCAGCCGGTCGTTGCGGTGACGTCGGTGTACTTCGCGAGCCGCGGGTTCACGAACTTGCGGATCATCGCGACGAAGCCTTCGCCGGCCGATGCATCGCAATCCACGAGCAGGTCGTCGCCGCGGTCGAGCACGCGGCAGAGCGCGATCACGCGGCCCTTCGGCGTGAGTGCCGCGGCGCGCTGTCCGGCGCCGGCGGTCAGCGCCGCGACATCGTTCGTGACGAGGCCGCCGAGCGACGCCTTCGCCTGCGCGCCCGCGAATGTCATCCGCAGGCGGTCGCTGCGTTCCACGGCGAACGTCTGCGCGCTCATCGCCGCCGCTCGATGCTGGTGCCGGTGAGCGCGCGGACGCGCTCTGGCGTGAGGTCGGCGAGCGACTCCACCCACGCGTCGGCCTCGATCGCCTCGTGCGGCGGCAGCGGACCGACGCCGACGCTCGCGAGCCCCGCCGCGCGCGCGGCGCGCAGGCCGTTCACGTGGTCCTCCACCGCGAGCGCACGCAGCTGCTGTCCGGGGAAGAGCTGGCCGATGCGTGCGAGCGCCGCGAGCCACGGCTCGCGCGCCGGCTTCGCCGGCCGTACGTCCTCGCACGCGATGATCGGCCGGAAGAGTCCCTCGAGGCCGGCGAGCCCGAGCAGGAACTCCACCTCGCGCCGCGAGGCGCGCGTCACGAGCGCGACGCGCCCGTGCGCCGCGAGGCGTTCCACCGCCGCCCGCGCGTCGCGCGTGAGCGGGAGCCCCTTGCCGGCCCGTGCAGCGAAGGCGCGCTCGGCGCGCAGGCGCGCGAGTTCCACCGCCGTCTCGTCGTCGGGGGCGCCGGCGACGCGGCGCGCGCGGCGCACGGCCTCCTCCACCGGATGCCCCGCGGCCTGCGCGTGCATCGCGTCGGTGCAGGCGATGCCCTCCACCGCGAGCGATTCCGCGAGGGCGACGCGGCGCGCGGCCTGCGTCTCCACCAGCACTCCCTCGAACTCGAGCAGGACGACGGGGACTTCCATCCCGAATGCTAACCGGGTCCCGCGCCGCTCCTGTAGCCCTCGTCGAGCAGCTCGACCGGGTGCCGGGCGACCGTCCCCGAGCCCGCGAGGGCGAGCCCGCCGCCGATCTGCATCAGGCAGCCCGGGTTCCCCGTCGCCACCACCGCCGCACCCGACTCCTCGATGCGCGCGAGCTTCGGCGCGAGCACGCGCCCGGAGACGCCCGGCTGCACGAGGTTGAAGATCCCCGCGCTGCCGCAGCACTGGTCGCTGTCGGCGAGCGGGACGATCGTGACCGGCGAGGCGCGGAGCACGGCGAGCGGCGGCTGCACCACGCGTTGTCCGTGCTGGAGATGGCACGGCGCGTCGTAGGCGACCTTGGGGAGCGTGTCGGCGTGGCGCAGCTGCGCCATGGGTGCGACCGGACCGGCGGCGGCGAGCAGCTCGTGCACGTCGCGCACTCGCGCGGCGAACCGCTCGGCGCGCGCGGCCCAGGCCGCGTCGTCGGCGAGGAGATGCCCGTACTCCTTGCACATCGCGCCGCAGCCGGCCGAGTTGAGGACGATCACCTCGGCGCCGCTCGCCTCGAACGCCGCGATGTTCTCGCGCGCGAGCGCCTGCGCCGTCGTGCGGTCGCCTGCGTGCGCGTGCAGCGCGCCGCAGCAGCGCTGGTGCGGTGTGTCGCGCATCGTCCAGCCGTTCACCGTCAGCACGCGCTCGGTCGCGCGGTTCACGCCGGTGAAGAGCCCCTCCATCACGCAGCCGGTGAGCAGCGACGCGGTGCCGCGCGCGCCGTCGCCGCGCGGCGTCCACGCATCGGCCGCGGGGCGGTCCGTCGACGCGAGCATCGCGAACGGCATCGCGAGCTGCGCCGGCAGCACGCGCGCGAGCAACCGCGCGAGCCCGGTCGCGCGCGCGGCGCGCCCGAGCGCGAGCGCCGGACGCAGCAGCCATTCGCGCGCGAACACCGCGAGCACGAGCCGCGCGACGAAGGGCAGGGGACGGGCCGCGAGCACCGACGCGCGCGTCGCCTCGAGCAGCGCGCCGTACGGCACGCCGCTCGGGCACGCGGTCTCGCATCCGCGGCAGCCCAGGCACTGGTCGAGGTGCGCTCCCACCGTCGGGTCCGCCGGCGCGACGGTGCCGTCCAGCAGCGCGCGCATCAGCACGAGCCGGCCGCGCGGCGAGTCGTTCTCGTCCTCGAGCGCGAGATACGTCGGGCACGCGCTGAGGCAGAAACCGCAGTGCACGCAGCGGTCGAGCCCGGCGCGTTCGGCCTCCAGGAGCGAGAGGGGCGACGTCGTCACGCGGGCTCCCCGAGCAGGCCGGGATTCAGGATGCGGTGCGGGTCGAAGCGGTCGCGGAGCCGCAGCGACAGTGCGTCCCATCGCCACTGCATCGCGCGCGCCGGCGGGTCGCTGAGCGCGCGGAGCACCTCGGCGCCGTCGGCGCCGAGCCGGAAGCAGTCGCCGCCGAGCGCGTGCATCGCTGCGCGCGAGGCCGCGACGAAACCCTGGTTGCCGCCGAGGTGGACGTGGAACGACGCGCGATCGGCCGCGCCGCTCCCGCTGTCGCGGCGTTTGGGGATCCGCACGCACGCGAGCGGCGCGAGCGGACCACGCGCGAACGCCTCCACCTGCGCGATCGACTCCGTCGGCACGGCGAGCGCCCAGCTCTCCGACACCGGTGGCCGCGCACGGAGCCGCAGGTGCAGCTGCGTCAGGACGCCGAGCGTGCCCCACGCGCCGATCATCGCGCGCGTGAGGTCGAACCCCGCGACGTTCTTCACCACGCGAGCCCCGGCCGCGATGACGCGCCCGGTGCCGTCCACGCACTCGAGGCCGAGCACGAGGTTGCGCGGCCGGCCGAGCGACTCGGCGAACGGCCCCTCGCTCGCGGTCGCCACCGTCGCGCCGACCGTCCCGGTGTCGTCGCCCCAGGGGAGGAGCGGGCACCACTGGCCGTGCTTCCGCGTCGCCGCGTCGAGCTCCTCGAGCGTCGTGCCCGCGCCGCAGGTGAGCGTGAGGTCCTCGGGCTGGTAGGCGACGATGCCGGCGACCCCGCGCAGCGAGACGGCGCGGGTGGCGCGCACCGGATGGCCGGCGTCGAGCCAGGTGCCCGCGCCCGCGATCCGCAGGCCCACGCGCGACGCGTGCGCGTCGCGCACGAGCGCGGCGAGCGCGGCCGCGCCCGACGGGCGCTCGATGCCGTAGTGCTTCCCGAGGAGCGCGGCGTCGCTGCTCATGCGGCGCCCGCCGCGGGCCGCGCGTTCGGCGCGGCGTGCCACTCGCGGCACGCCCGCACCGGCACCGCCTTACCCGGGTTGGCGCGCCGCGCCGGGTCGAACGCGTCGCGCAGCGAACACATCGCGTCGAGCGTGTCGGCCGTGAACAGCTGCTCCATGTACGGCAGCTTGTCGAGCCCGACGCCATGCTCGCCGGTGATGGTGCCGCCGGCCGCGATGCAGCGCGCCATGATCTCGCGCATCGCGGCGTGCACGCGCGCCGATTCGTCGGCGTCGTCGGCGTCGTAGGGGATGTTCGGGTGCAGGTTGCCGTCGCCGGCGTGGAAGACGTTGCAGATGCGCAGCCGGTGCCGCGCGCCGATCGCGGCGATGTCGGCGAGCACCGCGGCGAGCGTCGAGCGCGGCACCACCGCGTCCTGCACCACCAGGTGCGGCGCGACGCGGCCCATCGCGCCGAAGGCCTTCTTGCGGCCCTGCCAGAGCCGCGCGCGCTCGGCGGCGTCGCGCGCCACGCGCACCGCGCGCGCGCCCGACGCGCGGCAGAGCGCCTCGACCGCGTTCGCGTCGTCGTCGAGGCCCGCCGACGCGCCGTCCACCTCGACGAGCAGCACCGCGGCCGCGTCGCGCGGATAGCCCGCCGCAAAGGTGCTCGACTCCACCGCCTCGATCGTCGGCTGGTCCATCAGCTCGAGCGCGGCCGGCAGGATCCCCGCCGCGATGATGCGCGACGTCGCGTCCGCCGCCGCGCGCACGCTCGTGAAGTCGGCCAGCAGCGTCACGACCGACTCCGGGTCGCGCGTGAGCCGCACGGTCACGTCGAGCAGCACGCCGAAGCAGCCCTCGCTGCCGGTGAAGGCGCCGAGGAGGTCGTAGCCGCCCGCGTCGCCGCGGTCGAGCGTGAGCATCTCGCCGTCGGGGAGCACGACCGTCGCGCGCAGCACGTGGTCGAGCGTGACGCCGTACTTGAGGCAGTGCGGCCCGCCCGCGTTCTCGGCGACGTTGCCGCCGATCGTGCACGCCGCCTGCGACGACGGGTCGGGCGCATAGTGGAGGCCGAACGGCGCGGCCGCGCGCGTGAGCAGCGCGTTCACCACGCCCGGTTCCACGGTCGCGGTGCGCGCGTCGGCGTCGAGCGCGATGATGCGCTTGAGCCGGTGCAGCCCGAGCAGCGTGACGCCGTCGGCGAGCGCGCCGCCCGACAGGCCGGTGCCGGCGCCGCGCGCGACGAACGGCACACCGTGCGTTGCCAGCGCGCGCACGACCGCCACCACTTCCTCGCGCGTCCCGGGGAAGACGGCCAGCGCCGGGTCGCGATGCAGCCCGGGGAGCGCGTCCGAGCGATACACGAGCAGCTCGGCCGGCCGCGCGAGCACGTGCGCGTCGCCGACGAGGCGGCGGAGCTCCACGGCGAGCGCGGCGTGGTCGGTCACGCCGCAAAGCTACACGAAATGCCCGAAGGGGGCCCGGACTCGCGTCCGGACCCCCTTCGTCGTCACCGCGCGATCACCGGGCGCGCGATGGCGGCTGCGTCAGCCGGTGCTCAGGTCACCGCCCAGAAGCCGGCGAGGGAACGCCCCTCCGGCGACGTGCGGAGCTTGTCGAACGCGCGCTCGCGGATCTGGCGGATGCGCTCGCGGGTCACGCCCATGAGCGCGCCGATCTTCTCGAGCGTCATCGCCTCGGCGCCCTCGTCGAGGCCGTAGTACAGGTTCAGGATCTTCCGTTCGCGCGGCGTGAGGTACTGGCGGAAGACCTTGTCGATGCATTCGCGCATCAGCTTGAAGTCGGTCCGCTCCTCGATCTCCACACCGTCGCCGCCGGCGAAGCGCTCGCCGAGCGTGCAGGCTTCGCGGTCGGAACGGTCGACCGGGGCGTCGAGCGAGAGCTCGGTGGAGGACATCTGCTTCGCCGAGCGCACCGCCTCGGGAGTCTCCTCGAGCAGGCGACCGATCTCGTGGTCGGTCGGGTCGCGCTTGAGCACTTGCGCGAGCACAGTCTCCGCGCGGGAGAGCCGGATGAGCTGCGAGTTCTGGTTCAGCGGGATGCGGACCGAGCGGGTCTGCTCCGCGAGCGCCTTGAGGACCGCCTGGCGCACCCACCACACGGCGTAGCTGATGAACTTCACGCCCTGGTCGGGATCGAACTTGCGGACCGCCTTGAGCAGTCCTTCGTTGCCGATGGCGACGAGCTCCGAGAGGTCGAGGCCGTGGCCCTGGTACTTCTTCACGTAGCTGATCACGAACCGGAGGTTCGCGGTCACGAGGCGCTCGGCGGCGGCCTCATCTCCCTTCTGTGCGAGTCGTGCGAGTCGCCGCTCCTCGGCGGCGTCGGTGATCAGCGGGAGCTTCTGGATGTCCGAGAGGTACTGGTCGAACGCGGAAGAGGGTGAGGAACGGAAGTAGCCTTTCGATCTCGTCTCGGTCGCGTGCTGCATACCCACCCCAAACCTGCGTGTTGAAGGATGAGAAGCGCCCCGCTCGGGGTGCCGCTCGAACGCATGAGGGACGTGCTGCGCCGGATGACCTGCCCGGAGCGCCAAGACTAAGAGGGGTGGGCGAAAGTGGTCAACAGCCAAGAACTGTGCCAAGGCGACAGTTTGACGCCGCCAATGCGCCATCCCGTTGCCGCGCAACGGGATAACGGCCCTCACATTTGTTCGAGCGCTCGCAGCGTATCGGCGTCCGTCACACGAACTCCGTAACGTGTCTCACTTCCGGCCATCTCCCCCATCGCGCGGGGCAGGGCGTACTCCACCTGGCCGGCGCGCGCCTTCTTGTCGCTCCGCGTCGCCGTGACCACTTCCGCCGGGCTGACGCCCTCCGGCAAGCGCACGGGGAGCCCGGCGGCGTCGCAGACCGTCGCGATCGCGTCGGCGAGCCCGCGCGACGCGAGGTGCAGCCGCTCGGCGAGCATCGCCTCGACCACCATCCCGATCGCCACAGCCTCGCCGTGCGAGACGCCGTAGCCGGTCACCTGCTCGATCGCATGCGCGATGGTGTGGCCGAAGTTCAGGATCTTCCGCAGCCCCGACTCGCGCTCGTCCTTGTGCACGACGTCGACCTTGATCTCGATCGAGCGCCGCACGAGGTGCAGCTGCGTCGCGTCGTCGGGCGCGTCGGCGTGGAGGATCTGGCGCAGGTTCGCGGCGATCCAGCCGAAGTACGCCGGGTCGGCGATGACGCCGTGCTTGATCGCCTCGGCGAGCCCGACGCGCATCTCGTGCGGCGGCAGCGTCGAGAGCAGGCGCGGGTCGGCCAGCACGAGCACGGGGTGGTGGAACGCGCCGACGAGGTTCTTGCCCGCGGCGGTGTCCACGCCGGTCTTCCCGCCGATCGACGCGTCGATCATCGCGAGGAGCGAGGTCGGCACCTGCACGAACGGCACGCCGCGCAGGTAGGTCGCGGCGACGAAGCCGGCGAGGTCGCCGGTGACGCCGCCGCCGAGCGCGACGACGACCGTGTCGCGGCCGCAGCCCGCGGCGATCATCTGGTCGGTGAGCGAACCCCACGTCTGCCGCGTCTTGTGCTTCTCGCCCCCCGCGTAGGTGAGCAGCAGCGGTGTCGGCGTCAGCGCGCCGAACGCGGCGAGCGCAGCGGGCCCGTAGAGCGCGCCGACGGCCTGGTCGGCGATGATCACCACGCGATGGCCCGGGGCGCGCTGGCTCACGCGCGCGCCGAGCGTCTCGAGCGCCCCCGGGGCGATCTCGATCTGCGCGCCGTGGAGCGTCAGCGCGTGCGCCACCCTACCAGGTGACCTCGCCCGCCCCCGCCCGCCGGTTCGCCACGCGGGCGAGGACGAAGAGCAGGTCGGAGAGGCGGTTCAGGTAGACGACGACGAGCTGCGGCACCTCGGCCTCGCGCTGCAGCGAGATCACCGCGCGCTCGGCGCGGCGGCAGGTCGTGCGGGCGACGTGCAGCGCAGCCGCCTTGGGCGTCCCGCCCGGGAGGATGAACGCCTTCAGCGGCTCGAGCTCCGCCTCGCCGTCGTCGATCGCCTGCTCGAGCTGCTTGATGCGCGCGTCGGAGATGCGCGCCTTCTCGAGCTGCTCCTTCATCTTCGCGTGGTCAGGCGTCGCCAGCAGCGCGCCGAGCGCGAAGAGATCGCGCTGGACGGGCGCGAGCACCTCGTCGATGCGGGGCATCATCTCGACCGCGCGCGCCATCCCGAGCACGGCGTTGAGCTCGTCGACGGCACCGTAGGCCTCGACGCGCGGGTGGTCCTTCGGCACGCGCCCGCCGCCGAAGAGCCCCGTGTCGCCCCCGTCCCCCGTCTTCGTGTAGATCTTCGTCGACATGCGCGGAATCTAGCGCAACTTCATGGACGGCCCGTCGGGGCGGCCCGACGGCCCCGTGTGTCGCGTCGAGGGCCGGTAGCTCTCGGGGAAGAGCTCGACGAGGTGGGCCTGCAGCCGCTCCGGCGAGCCCGGCGTCCCCTTCGATGCGCACCAGGAGTCGAGTTCGCGTCCGAGCACGGCGGCGCTCGGCCGCTCGGCCGGCTCCTTGTGGATCGAGCGCGTGATGAGCTCCTGGATCCTCGGGTCGCCGCCGGGGAGCTTCAGCGTCAGGTCGGGGCTCGGATTGAGCACCACCTCGTCGAACGCCGCCATCGTCTCGTCCTCGGTGAAGAGGGAGCGCAGGGCGAAGAGCTCGAAGAGCACGACGCCCATCGAGAAGACGTCGGAGCGCGGGTCGACCGGCATCCCCATCAGCTGTTCGGGGCTCATATAGTGCTTCTTGCCGAGGAGCACCTGACGGTTCGCGGACGGGTCGGCCATGGTGCGGGCCTTGGCAATGCCGAAGTCGCCGAGCTTCACGTGGCCGTCCCAGGTGAGCATCACGTTCCCGGGGGAGACGTCGCGGTGCACGATGTCGAGCCGGTTCCCCTGCTCGTCGATGAAGTGGTGCGCGAAGTCGAGCGCGCGGCAGACGCGGCTGGCGCAATAGGCGGCGACATCGCCCGGCATCGGGAGCCGGCGCGAGCGGTGGGTGTTGATGAGCGTCCGCAGCGACAGCCCCTTGATCAGCTCCATCGCGATGAAGAGCGAGGTGCCGTGCTGCCCCAGCTGGTAGATCTGGACGATGTTGCCGTGGACGAGGTTGGCCGAGAGCTTGGCCTCGTCGATGAAGAGCTGGCGCCACTCCGGATGCCGGCCGAAGCGCTCGTGGATGATCTTGAGCGCCATCCGCTTGGTGAAGCCCTCGGGGCCGACCTGCTCGGCCTCGTGGACGGTCGCCATGCCGCCGCGGGCCACCTCGCGCAACAGGCGGTAGCGGTAGGTCGTCAGGAGTTCAGTGTCGCTGGCCATGCGTCGCCGGGTGGAGAGTGGGCCCGTTGTCCGGGGGGGCCGGGGTCGCGAACTTAATAAGATGCAGAATCACGAGATCCGCGACCTTTCCATCATCGGCGCCGGGCCTGTCGGGCTCTTCGCCCTGTTCTATGCAGGCATGCGCGGCGCGACCGCGCAAGTCATCGACGCGCTCCCCGAGCCCGGCGGCCAGCTGGCCGCGCTGTACCCCGAGAAGTTCATCTTCGACGTCGCGGGCTTCCCCAAGGTCGTCGCCAAGGACCTCGTCGGCCAGCTGATCCAACAGGCCGGCCAGTTCCAGCAGCCGATCCACTGCTCGCAGCGCGTGACCGGACTCGAGCACGCGGACGGCGTCTTCACGCTCGTCACCGAGACCGACCGCTTCCGTTCGCGCGCGGTGATCATCGCCGCCGGCATCGGGGCGTTCTCGCCGCGCAAGCTCCCGCAGGCCTGCGCGGAGCCGTGGTACGGGAGGGGGATCGACGCGGTGGTGCTCAAGCCGCAGGCCTACGCCGGCAAGCAGGTGGTGATCATCGGCGGCGGCGACTCGGCCTTCGACTGGGCGCACCAGCTGCAGGGGATCGCGAAGGGCATCACGCTCGTGCACCGCTCCGACCGCTTCCGCGCGCACCAGGCGACGGTGGACCAGGTGATGGCCGCGGCCGCGGCGGGGAAGGCGAGCGTCCGCACCTTCCACGAGCTCGCCGACGTGATCGCGGAGGACGGACGGATCGTCGCGCTCGACCTCAAGGACATCAAGGCGAAGACCACGACGCGGGTGCCCTGCGACGTCGTGCTGCCGATGCTCGGCTTCGTCTCCGACATGGGGGCGCTCCTCGAGTGGGGGCTCCACGTCGAGAAGGACGAGATCGTCGTCTCGCAGCTGATGGAGACGGGGCGCGCCGGCATCTGGGCCTGCGGCGACGTGAACACGTACCCCGGCAAGCTGAAGCTGATCGCGACCGGCTTCGCCGAGGCCTGCACGGCGGTGAACCAGGCCGTGCACTGGGTGTATCCGGACAAGAAGGTCAATCCCGGACACTCCTCGAACCTCGCGGTCTTCGGCCAGAAGGACGACTGAGCTGATGCTTCGGCGCCGTTCCTTGCTCGCGGGACTGGCGCTGCTGCTGGCGGCGCCGGGGGCTGGCGCGCAGAGCACGAGCTGCGAGCGCGGCGACACCGAGGTCCGCTCGCTCGCGTTCAGCGGCAACACGGCGTTCGGCGACGCGGTGCTCGCGGCCGGCATCGTGACGACGCCGTCATCGTTCCTGCGGCGCACCTTCGGCGTCGGCGGCAAGCGCCACTGCCTCGACTCGCTCGAGTTCCAGCGCGACCGGCTGCGCCTCGTCATCTGGTACCAGAACCACGGCTTCCTCGACGCGACGGTGGACACCATCGTGACGCGTCGCAGCCGCACGCGGATCGACGTCCGCTTCGCGATCACCGAGGGCGAGCCGATGCTCGTCGACACGGTGCGCTTCGAGGGGCTCGATGCGGTCCCCGAGCGCGCGGCGCTGATCCAGCGGCTGCCGACGCGCGTCGGCGGGCGGTTCGACCGCTACGCGAACCGCGCGACGATGGACACGATGGCGCGGCGGCTGCGCGACGGCGGTTATCCCGACGCCGAGGCCTTCCTGGGCTACGACCTCCGCAACGAGGCGCGCCGCGCGACGGTGACGTTCACCGTCACGCCGGGTCCGCGGCGCCGCATCGGCGGCGTGGTCGTCACGCGCGAGGGACGTGACGGCGGCCGGCCGCAGGTGACCGAGGCGGCCGTCCGCCGCCTCGCCGGCATCCAGCCCGGCGACCTCTACCGCGAGCGGAACCTCGAGCGCGCGAAGCGGACGCTCTACCAGAGTGAGGCATTCGCGCAGGTGGAGGTGCAGCCGGGCGCGGTGCGCCCCGACTCGACGCTGCTGGTGGACGTGACCGTCGGCGAGGCGTTCCTGCGCTCGGCGCGGCTCGGTGGCGGCTGGGGCACGCTCGACTGCCTCCGCGCGACCGGCGAGATGACGGACTACAACCTGTTCAAGACGGCGACGCGGCTCGACCTGCGCGGGCGCGTGTCGAAGATCGCGATGGGCGCGCCGCTCGACGGGGCCGAGCGGATCTGCTCGGGGACCGCGACGCGCGACCCCTACGGCCGCTTCCTGAACTACTACGCGAGCGCGACGCTGTCGCAGCCCTCGCTGGTGCGGGCGAGCTTCGTGCCGACGCTCTCGCTCTACTCGGAGCGGCGCTCGGAGTACCTCGCCTTCCTGCGCACGACGCCGATCGGCGCGAGCCTCTCGGCGAACCGCGCGCTGCCGCGCCGCACGCACTCGCTCGGCTACAGCATCGAGCTCGGCCGCACCGAGGCGCAGCCGGCGCTCTTCTGCGCCGTCTTCCAGGTCTGCGTCGAGGAGGACCGGCGCGCGCTCGAGCGGCTGCAGCGCATCGCCGTCGTGAGCGCGGGCTCGAGCTACGAGCGCACGGACAACTCGCTCGATCCGACGCACGGCGTCTCGGGGCGCGCCGACGTGCGCTACGCGTCGCGCCTCACCGGGTCGGTGGCCGGCGTGCAGTTCGCGCGGCTCTCGACCGACGGCTCGTTCTACGTGCCGTTCGGCAACGACGTCGTCATCGCGGGCCGCGTGCGGCTCGGCGGCGTGCTCGGCCCGACGCTCCGGCTCGACGAGGGCGACCGCTTCGTGCCGGCGCAGGAGCGGCTCTTCGCCGGCGGGCCGAGCACCGTGCGCGGCTTCCGGCAGAACGAGCTCGGGCCGGCGGTCTACATCCCCGATGACTACGAGATCGTGGATCCGGCGACCGGCGACACGGTCTCGCGCGCCGACGTCGCGGTGGGGGACACCGTCTTCTTCCGCGCGCGCGCCGACGGCCCGAACCGCGCGGTGCCGACCGGAGGCAATGCGCTCATCGTCGGGAACGTCGAGATGCGGATCGCGAGTCCGATCCTCACGGACCTGCTGAAATGGGTGCTGTTCGTCGATGCAGGACGCGTCTGGAACCGCGGCACGGGCACGGAGCGGCTCCGCTTCGCTTCGCTCGCCGCGACACCGGGTGTCGGCGTGCGCCTGCGGACGCCGATCGGGTACCTGCGCGCCGACTTCGCGTACAACCCGTACCGGCGGCCCTCCGGCGCCGCGTACTTCGACGCGCCGATCGACGAGGGCGCGGCGCTCTACTGCGTGAGCCCCGGCAACTCGCGCACCGTGCGCGTGACGGCCGACGCCACGCTGAGCGGCGGCAAGCGCTTCACGCAGGACGGCGGGACCTGCCCCGGGAGCTACCAGCCGCCGCGGCCGCTGAACTTCTTCGGGCGGCTCACCACCTCGATCGCCATCGGGCAGGCCTTCTAGCATGATGGGCCGCCGCCGCCTCGTCGTCCTCGTCAGCGCGCTGCTGATGCTCGGCATCGCCGCCGCGATGACGGGCGCGTTCGTGCTGGCGACGCAGAGCGAGGGCGGGCGCGACCTGATCCGCCGCGTGGTGCAGGCGCAGCTCGCGCGCTCGATGCGCGGCACGGTGCGCCTCGGCGCGCTCGGCGGCTCGTTCATCACCGACCTCTCGATCGACTCGCTCGAGATCCGCGACCCCGACGACTCGGTCTTCGCGGCGACGGGGCCGATCCACGTCACCTTCGACCCGCGCGACCTGATCGACGGGCGCCTCTACATCCGCTCGGTGAACGCCGACCGCCCGCGCGTCCATTTCCGCCGCGGCTTCGACGACCAGTGGAACCTGCAGCGCATCTGGCCGCGCCGGGACGGGCCGCGGCGCGCCAGGAACCGCGCCAGCTTCGGCTCGCTGCTCGTGCTCGAGCAGGTCGCGGTGCGCGATGGCGAGTTCGCGCTGACGATGCCGTGGGAGCCGTCGGACACCCTGCGCGGCGATGCGCGCGACGCGGTGATCCGCGCGGCGCTCGACGACGAGACCAGCGAGACGCGCCGCGCAGGGGCGCGCCGCTTCACCCGCACCTTCCGCTGGCGCACGCTCAGCGCCGATTTCCCGCGGCTGCGCCTGCTGCATCCCGACAGCGCCGGCCGGCAGATCACGGTCGCGCGCCTCGACGCCGACGAGAGCAACCCGCCGTTCGCCTTCCGCGACCTGCAGGGCGACGTGAAGTGGCTCGGCGACTCGATCTGGCTCGACTTCCCGCGCTTCCGCCTGCCGGGCTCGCGCGGCCGTGCGACCGGCAAGATCTGGTGGGCGCACGGACAGCCGCCCGACTACCGCGTCCACGTGATCGGCGACAGCGTCGCGCTGAAGGACGTCGCCTGGATCTCCCCGTCGCTCCCGACCGAGGGGACGGGGCGGATGACGCTCGACATCAAGAACGCGCCGCACTCGTCGAGCCTCTTCGAGTACCAGATCACGCAGATGGACGTGCGCGCGCACAAGTCGCGCATCCTCGGGAAGATGACCTGGGTGATCGGCGGACCGGTGCCGGTGCTGAAGGACGTCGACCTCGAGGCCGCGCCGGTGGACTTCGCGCTGCTCGAGCGGTTCAACCAGGCGCCCTTCCCCTATCCGTTCGCGGGCCAGATCACGGGCCGGATGCGTGGACGCGGTGGGCCGCTCGACCACTTCCTCATCGACGACGCGCGGATCCTCTTCCGCGACGGGAACGTGCCGGGGGCGGTCGCGTCGGGGCGCGCGAGCGGCGAGCTCGACCTCCTCGACCCGGCGAACACCGCCTTCCACGGCTTCACGGTCGCGCTCGATTCGTTCGACCTGCGCACGCCGCAGGCGGTGAACCCCGACTTCCCGCTGCTCGCCGGCAAGATCGCCGGCGTGGCGCGGCTCGACTCGAGCTGGCTCGACGTCCGCTTCTCCGACGCCGACCTCGTCCACCGCGACGGCGACCGGCCGGAGAGCCGCTTCACCGGCCGCGGCCGCCTCACCTCGGGTGAGATCGAGATGGCCTACGACGTCGCGCTCGAGGCGCAGCCGGTCTCGATGACGACGATGGCCGCGAGCTTCCCCGGCATCCCGCTGCGCGGCGACTTCTCGGGGCCGATCCGGGCCCGCGGCACCCTGCACGACCTCCTCGTGGAGACCGCCCTCGAGGGCGACGCCGGCCGGATCATCGCGAACGTGCAGCTCGACGCCGAGGCGCCGCGCTACGCGATGAAGGGCGAGACGCGGATCGTCGCGCTCGACCCGAGCATCGCGCTCGGCGACAAGCGGCTGCCGTCGGGCGAGCTCACGGCGCGCCTCCTGGCCGACATCACCGGCGACTCGCTCGCGAACCTCGGCGGCACCGCGACGCTCGCGGTCGACCGCTCGACGCTCGCCGGCGTCCGCATCTTCGTCGGCGACGCGCGCCTCGGCTTCGGCGACGGCATCGTGCGGCTCGACACGCTGCATCTCGAGACCACCGCGGTGCAGGTGATGGGCAAGGGCGCGCTCGGCCTGCACGCGGGCGCGCACGACTCGGTCACGGTGGTCGCGCGCGTGGATTCGCTCGGCGGGCTCCGCCGCTGGCTCACCTCGGGCGTGACCGACACGCTCGCCGGCGGCGTGCAGCTCGACGGACTCGCCGCCGGCTGGGTGAAGGACTTCCGCTTCGACGCGAACCTCGACGGCGAGGGGCTGCTCGCTGGCGCCACGGGGATCCGCCTCCTCACCGGCTCGGCCGAGTTGACGGGGCTGCCCACCAAGCCGGCCGGGACGCTCTCGCTCGCGGCCGACTCGCTGCGGGCCGGCGGCTTCGAGCTCGATCGCGCGTTCGCGCGCGCGGTGCTCGACGGCGACGGGCGCACGCTCGCGTCGCTCGACGCGGCGGGGGCGAACGGCACGCGCGTCGCGGCACGCGGCATCCTCGCGCCGCGCGGCGATACGCTCGACGTCGAGCTCGATTCACTGCTGCTGCGCACCGGGCGCCAGGCCTGGTCGCTCGCGCGGCCGGCGCGGTTCATCACGGGCGCACCGGGCTTCGGCGTCGACTCGCTCGTGCTGCGCGGCCCGGACTCGTCCTTCTTCCGGCTCGCCGGCGCGGTTCCGGTGGAGGGCCACGCCGACCTGCGCTTCGCGGTCCGCGGCTTCCCGGTGGGCGACCTCGCCGAACTGCTGCAGGTGACGGGCACACAGGAGGGGAGGATCGACCTCGACGCGCGCCTGGAGGGACCGCGCTCGGCGGCGACACTGCAGGCGAGCGGCCTGCTCACCAACGGGCTCGTCGCGGGGATCCGGCTCGACACGCTCGCGATGACCGCGCGCGCGGAGGCGGACGCGCTCGTGGTGGACGCGGGGCTCGGGCCGCGCACGCGGCCGGTGATGCGCGCCGAGGGCAGCATCCCCTTCCGGCTCGGGCTCGATGGGCGCGAGGCGGGGTTCATCCGCGGCCAGGAGATCCATGGCACGGTGCGCAGCGACACCGTGAGCCTTGGCCTGTTCGACGCGATCACGAGCCGTTCGCGCGGCAACCCGGGGAACTTCGCGCTCAACCTCGACGTGAGCGGCCCGGTGGAGGCGACGCGGCTCGAGGGCGACCTCGCCGTGCGCGACGGCGACCTCAACTTCACGCCGCTCGGCGACGTGCGGTGGCGCCGCGTGACGGCCGACATCGGCCTCATCGGCGACAGCGTCGCGATCCGCCGCCTCTCGGCCCGGACCGACGACGAGGGGCGCGCCGGGACGGCGTCGGTGAGCGGCTGGGTGAGCCTGCGCAACCGCGACAACCCCGCGTTCGACGTGAGCGTGCGGGCGAACCAGTTCCACGTCTACGACGTGCGCAACGTCGCCGACATCGACCTCTCCGACTCGCTGCGGCTCAACGGCACGCTGCGCGCGGCCACGCTGCGCGGCGCGCTCACGGCCGACCGCGCGGTGATCTCGATCCCGGAGATCGCGACGAAGGACGTCATCTCGCTCACCGAGTTCGACCGCTTCGGCATCCAGGACACGTCGCTGTTCCTCGACCGCCGCCTCGCGCCGCCCGCGCCGTCGGTGTTCGTGCAGAACCTCACCGTGCGCAACGTGCCGATCCGGATGGGACGCGAGGTCTGGCTCCGCTCGGAGGAAGCGAACATCAACCTCGGCGGGCAGATCTCGCTCACCCGCGCGCAGGCGAGCAACGGCCGCGGCGAGTCGCAGCTCGCGCTGACCGGTTCCCTCCGCACCGTGCGCGGCACCTACGAGCTCAACATCGGCCCCGTGTCGCGCGCGTTCGAGGTGCAGCAGGGCTCGATCGACTGGTTCGGCGACCCGGACTTCGTGTTCAACCCGAACCTGAACATCTCGGCACAGCACACGGTGCGGCAGTACAGCAAGCAGGGCGCCCAGCCGGACGTGCGCGTGCGTGTCAACATCGGCGGCACGCTCAACGAACCGAGCGCCGTGCTGACCACGCCCGATTCGGCGCGCGTGAGGCAGGCCGACCTGATCAGCTACCTCGTCACCGGCGGCCCGAGCTTCGAGATCGGCGGGCGGAACGGCAACTACACCTCCACCGCGACGCGCCTGCTCATCAGCTCGCTCGGCAGCGTCCTCGGCGGCAAGGCCGGCGGGCTCTGCGACGATGCCGGTGTCTCGACCGCTGCCGACGATGCCGCGACGCGCGCGCTGAACCGCGACGCCGCCGCGGCGGTGCTCAAGGGGACGCGCTTCAACTGCGGCAAGCAGGTGGGCAAGAGCGCCTTCGTGCGCCTCGACGCCGGGCTCTGCCAGGTGGGCCAGTTCGTCGGCGGCTCCAGCGTGTCGCCGGCGGCGCTGGCGAACTCGATCGGGCTCAAGGTCGACTACCTGCTCCGCGGCGGCTACACGTTCTCGGCCGGCGTCGAGCCGCCGACGGCGGCCGTGCTCTGCTCGCAGACGGCGAACTCGCGCGGGTTCGTGCCGACCCCGCAGCAGTTCGGCTTCGACCTGTTCCGCGCCTGGCGCTTCTAGCGCGGGCGTGAGCGGCCCCGCGGCCGACGCGCTCACACCCTGACGGCGGCATTGCGAACGCGCGTCCGGACGCCATCTTCAAGGTCTCCCGGCCCCCTCTACCGCAAGACCGATCCCGCGCGATGGCGAGCATCCTGATCATCGATGACGAAGTCGCGATCGCCACGGCGTTCGCGATGTTCTTCCGCCACGACGGGAAGCACCAGGTCTCCGAGGCCTACACGGGCCAGGAGGGGATCGACGCGTACCGGCGGCTGAAGCCGGACCTCGTCCTCCTCGACGTCCGCCTCCCGGACATGACGGGATTCGACGTCCTCGACGCGATCCGCGACGACCATCCGGTGGTCATCATGGTCACCGCGTACGGCGACGTACCGATGGCCGTGGACGCCCTGCACAAGGGCGCCGAGAACTTCCTCACGAAGCCCGTCGACCTCAGCCACCTCTCGGCCGCCGCCGACCGCGCGCTCGAGAAGGCGCAGCTGCGGCGCCTCTCGCGCTGGCTCACCGCCAAGCGCGGCGACGGCAAGGACGTCGTCTTCGGCTCGACGCCGGGGATGCGCGAGCTGCAGGCGCAGGTCGCGCTGCTCGCCGGCAGCGACCGCACCACCGCGCTCGTGCTCGGCGAGAGCGGCTCGGGGAAGGGCCGCGTGGCCGAGCTGCTGCACTCGCAGAGCCCGCGCGCGGCGAAGCCGTTCGTCGAGATCAACTGCGCCACGCTCCGCCCCGAGTCGCTCGACTCGGAGCTCTTCGGCGTGGAGGGGAGCGCGGCGACCGGCGGCCGGTCCACGCTCGGCGCGTTCGAGATCGCCGACGGCGGCACGCTCTTCCTCGACGAGATCAGCGACCTCGACCCCGTGCTGCAGCCGAAGCTGGTGCGGGTGCTCGAAGGGAAGGGGTTCCGCCGCGTGGGCGGGACGCTCGAGGTGACGCCGAACGTGCGCGTGATCGCGGCGTCGTCGAAGGACCTCGCCGCCGAAGTGGCGGCGGGGCGCTTCCGCGAGGACCTGTTCTACCGGCTCTCCGTGATGCCGATCCGGCTGCCGCCCCTGCGCGAGCGCTCGCGCGAGGACCTCGTCGAGCTCGTCGCGAGCGTGCAGGACTCGCTCGGCGCGGCGGCCCCCGGCGCGCCGACCTCGCTCACCGAGGGCGCGCTCGACGCCATCCTGCGGTATCCCTGGCCGGGGAACGTGCGCGAGCTCCGCAACGTGCTCGAGCGCGCGATGCTCGTCGCGCGCGGCGCGCCGGCGGTCGAGGTGACGCACCTGCCGCGCGAGGTGCAGGGCGCGAGCGGGGGCGGCGTCGCGCACCACGAGCCGCGCTCGCTCGCCGACGTGGAGCGCGCGCACATCGACCGCACGCTGCGCGCCCACGCGCACAATCGCACGCACGCCGCGCGGGAACTCGGGATCTCCCGCGCGACTTTGATCAAGAAGATCCGCGAGTACGACCTCGCGGAGAAGCCGCGCTGAGCGGCCGCGCCGCGGCCAGGAGGAGCGATGTCCGAACGTGATGCGATGGTCTGCCGCTCCTGCGGGCGGACGGAGCGCGCCTCGGAGGGTTATCCCTGCGAGCGCTGCGGGACCTTCATCTGCCAGATCTGCCAGCTGCGCGGCGTGACGATGTGCGCCTCCTGCACCGCCGAGGAGGCGAAGTCGGGCGCCCCGGCCTCGGGCGGGTGAGCCACTCGCTCGCGCGCTTCGGGCTCGCGGTCGGGCACGCGAGCGACGCCGCCGGCGCGACCGGCTGCACCGTCATCCGCGGCATCAGCGCGCCGCGCCGCGCCTCGGCGGCGGTGATCGGCCGCGCGACCGGCTCGCGCGAACTCGCACTGCTCGAGCCGGGCCACCTCGTCGAGCGCGTGGACGCGATCCTGCTCGCCGGCGGCTCGGCCTACGGCCTCGATGCGGCCGCCGGCGTGATGCGGTGGATGGAGCGCCACGGGCGCGGCTTCCACGTCGGCGCCGGCGTCGTGCCGATCGTCCCCGCCGCCGTGCTGTTCGACCTCGGCCCGCTCGGCCGCTTCGACGCGCGGCCGACCGCAGAGATGGCCGAGCGCGCCTGCGACGACGCGGCCTCCGAGGGGATCGCCGAGGGATCGGTCGGCGCCGGCACCGGGCTCACCGTCGGCAAGGTGCTCGGCAAGCCGGGCGCGATGAAGGGCGGCTTCGGGCTCGCGGTGCGCGAACAGGGCGGGCGCGCCGCCGCGGCGATGGCCTGCGTGAACGCGTTCGGCGACGTGCGCGACGCGAGCGGCCGGATCATCGCCGGCGCGCGCCGGCCCGACGGTGCGTTCGCCGACACCGAGCGCGTGCTCGCCGCGGGCGGCCCCGAGCGGGCCTTCGGCGGCGCGTCGCAGCCCAACACCACGCTCGCGGTGGTCGCGGTGGACGCTGCGCTGTCGAAGCTGGAGCTGCAGCGGGTCGCGAGGGCCGCGACGGCGGCCTTCCATCGGCGGATCGGGCCCGCGGGATCGAGCTTCGACGGCGACATCGTCTTCGCGCTCGCCCCGATGGAAGGGCCGGCGGCCCCGCTCGCGCAGTGCGAGATGCTCGCGGTCGCGGCGCTCGAGGAGGCGATCGAGCGCGCGGTGCGCCAGGCGAAGGGCCGCGAGGGCGTGCGCGGGCTCGCCGACTGAGCCCGCGCGGCCCCGACTAGCTCAGCATCCCGTTCATCGCCGGCAGCGCCGGCGCGCCGGCCCGCACGTGCAGCACGATCTCCGCGCAGAGGTCGCCGTCGAGCGACACGCGCATCACGTGCGTCCCCGCCTCCTGGATCGGCAGGTCGATCGCGGCGATCACCGGCACGTCGAGCTCGGTGGCCCCGGGCGGCGGCGCCCCCACCTCGAGGTCGCCGGCCGACGACCAGACCTCGTCCCCGCCTGGCGTGACCCAGCCGAACGCGAGCGTGTGGCGGCCGACGTCGTCGGGCAGCGCCTTGAGCCGCACGATCATCGTGGCGCGGGGGTGCACGGCCGGGAGGGAGGCCACCTGCAGCGCGTCGAACACGCCGAGGATGTTGAGCTTCCCTTCCTGCGAGATGTTGGCCGCGTCGGCGAAGAGGGCGAAGGAGACGTGCATCGGGGAAAGGTAGCCGCGCCGGGACCGAGGCGCGGGCGGGGGCAGCGTGGGCCGTGTCCCTCCTACCCCCGTTAACTTTCCCGCGTGACGACCGCCGAGCATTCCCTGCCGCACGCGAAGCCCGCCTCCCGCCTCACCGAGCTCAGCCTCGTGCTGATGGCGGTGATCTGGGGCGTGAACTTCTCGGTGATGAAGTACGGCACGCAGGTGATCGCGCCGCTGGCGTTCAACGTGCTGCGGATGCTGCTCGCCTGCGTCGTGCTGGTGGCGCTCGCGCTCGTCCTGCCGGGCAAGCGGCCATCGCGGGCCGACCTCGTGCGGCTGCTCGCGCTCGGCGTGCTCGGGCACTGCGTCTACCAGCTGCTGTTCATCAACGGGCTGGCGCTGACGCGCGCCGGCACCGCGGCGCTCGTGATAGCGGCGAGCCCGGCCTGCGTCGCGCTCGTCGCGCGGTCCTTCGGCCACGACAAGCTGCCAGTGCGCGCGATCGTCGGGATCGGCATCTCGATGGCCGGCGTCGGGCTCGTCATCGGCGACACGGCGAGCGGCGAGGGCGCCGGGCACGTCGCCGGCGACCTGATGATCCTCGTCGCGGTCGCCTGCTGGGCGTTCTACACGAACTGGCTCGTCGCGCTCACGCAGCGCGTGGACTCGCTGCAGGTCGCGGCGTGGACGCTCGTCGGCGGCGTGGTGCCGCTGGCCGCGATCGCGGCGCCGGCGCTGCTCGCGGTGGAGTGGGGCGCGGTCGCGCCGCTCACCTGGGGCGCGATCGCGTACTCGGGGCTCGGCGCGATGGTGATCGCGTACCTGCTCTGGTACCGCGGCGTGCACCAGATCGGCCCGACGCGGACGAGCATGTTCGGCAACCTGCAGCCGGTGGTCGCGCTCGTCGTCGCGTGGCTCGTGCTGGGCGAGGTGCCGACGCCGCTGCAGGGCCTCGGCGCCGGCGCCGTGCTCGGTGGCCTCTACCTCTCGCGGCGATGACGCGCGTCGTCCTCTTCGACATCGACGGGACGATCCTCCTCAGCCAGGGCGCCGGGCGGCTCGCGCTGGAGCCGGCGCTCGCCGAGGCGTTCGGCACCACCGGTCCTCGCGACCACCGGTACGACGGGAAGACCGACAAGCTGATCGTGCGCGAGGCGATGCGGCTCGCCGGGGTCGCCGACGCCGAGATCGACGCGAAGATGGACGCCGTGATCGCCCGGTATCTCGAGCACCTGCAGCGGATCCTCGCCGACGGCACGCGCGTCGCGTACACCCTGCCGGGCGTGCGCGAGCTCGTCGCCGCGGTGGACGGCGCCGACGACCTCGTGCTGGGCCTGCTCACGGGGAATGTCGTCGAGGGCGCGCGCACGAAGCTCGGCGCGGTCGGGCTGCCGTTCGAGCGGTTCGTGGTCGGTGCGTACGGCTCGGACCACGAGGATCGCCCCGCGCTGCCGCCGATCGCGCAGCGGCGCGCGAGCGACCTCCTCGGCTACGCCGTGCCCGGCGACCGCCTCGTGATCATCGGCGACACGCCGGCCGACGTGCAGTGCGGCCGAGGCGTCGGCGCGCGCGCGATCGCGGTGGCGACCGGCGGCTACTCGGTGCAGGAGCTCGAGACGCACGCGCCGTCGGCCGCGTTCCCCGACCTCAGCGACACCGCGCGCGTGCTGGAGGCGATCCGCGATGCGTGAGGTCGAGCTCAAGGCCGCGGTCCCCGATCCCGCCGTCGCCGTCGCGCGGCTGCGCACCGCGGGCGCGACGCTCGCCTACGAGGGGCGCCTGGAGGACCGGCGCTTCGACACGCCGGAGTTCGGCCTGCGCGCGCGCGACCACGTGCTCCGGCTGCGGATCTACCGCGGCGTGAGCGTGCGCGCGACGCTCGACTGGAAGGGCCCGACGAACCTGACCGGCGGCTACAAGGTGCGCGAGGAGCACTCGACCGACGTCACCGACCCCGACGCGCTCGCCGCGCTGATGGAACGACTCGGGTACGTCGTCACGCGGGAGATCGACCGGCGCATCGAGCAATACATCCTGCGTGGCGCCGTGGTGCGCTTCGAGCACTATCCGCGGATGGACGTGCTGGTCGAGGTGGAAGGGGAGCCGTCCGCGATCGAGGGCGCGATCGCCGCGCTCGGCCTGCCGCGCAGTAGCTTCACCACGGAGCGCCTCCCCGACTTCATCCGCCGGTACGAGGCGCGCACCGGCGAGCGCGCGGCGATCTGCGACCGCGAGCTGTCCGGCGACTACCGCTTCTCCGCCGCCGATGCCTGAGTTCACGCTGCCCGAGTTCACCAGGTCGCTCCGCGTCCTCGCCGTGCCGTCGGCGGAAGGCTCGGACCACGACCGCGTCCTCCGGCCGCTGATCACCGCGCGGACGGCGGCGCACAAGGTGCAGTCGGTGGACGCGCAGGTGGCCGCGTTCGACGCGACCCGTCTGGAGCGCGACTGGCGCGAGGCGATCGGCGCGTTCGCGGCGGCGCGCCACGCCAAGTCGGCGCCCGACCGGCGCGCGCTCGAGGCCGAGCTCGACCTGCTGGCCGCGCCGCTCTGGAAGTCGCTGCGCGCGATGCAGGAGGCGGGGGCCGCGGCGCGCGCCGCCCGCACCGACGAGCGCCAGGCCGCGTGGACGCGCTGGGTGCGCGCGGTGCAGCAGGTCTTCGACGCCGCCGACGACTGGTGGCGCAACGCGCTCCCCGTCCTCGGCGACCCGCGCGGCCGCCGCGGCGCGCTCTGGCGCCGCGTGCTCGGGAGGCGGACATGATCGTCGGCGTCGGCTTCGACCTCGTCGCCATCTCCCGCGTCGAGAAGATGCTCGCCGCGAAGTCGCAGCGCGCGCTCGACCGGCTCTTCACGGCGCACGAGCAGGAGTACGCGCTCGCGCGCGCGCGGCCGGCGATGCACCTCGCGGCGCGCCTCGCGGCGAAGGAGGCCGCGTTCAAGGCGCTCACTGGCTCCGACGAGGCGAAGCTGATCGGCTGGAAGGAGGCCGAGGTGCAGCGCGGCGAGGAGGGACCGCCGTCGCTCCACTTCACCGGCCGGGCCGCGGCGCGCGCGGCGGAGCTCAAGGTGACGCGCGTGCACCTGACGCTGAGCCATACCGACGAGATCGCCGGCGGCGTGGTGATCCTCGAGGGCTGACCGCTCCGGCGCGCGTCGGCGCGCCGCACGGCTCAGGCGGGCGCCAGGATCCCCGGCTGCTTCTCGCCCGGCCTCGCGCGCATCGCCATCCACGCCGCGCCCGCGACCACGAACCCGATCGCGATCAGCTGCGCCATCGTCAGCACGCCGAAGAAGCGGTCGTCCTTCGCGCGGAAGAACTCGACGATGAACCGCTCGACGCCCTGCAGCACGCAGTAGAGGCCGAAGAGCCAGCCGGTCGCGTGCTTGTGGTCGCGGACGCGCCAGAGCACCGCGAACATCACCATCCCCATCGCGACCTCGTAGAGCTGCGTCGGGTGCACCGCGAGCACCTGGTTCGCCGGCATGTCGGCATACGCGCGCAGCCCGAACTGCTGCACGAGATTGCCCACCGTGCTCGGCGGCGCACCGTCGGGGAAGGCCACGGCGAGGAAGCCGTTCCACGGCGTGCCGTAGTCGTCGCCGACCGCCCAGCAGCCGCTGCGGCCCACGGCATACGCCGCGGCGAGGCCCGGCGCCGCGGCGTCGGAGATCTTCGCGAAGCTCTCCTTCCGCATCATCACGACGACCACGCTGCCGGCGATGCCGCCCATCAGCCCGCCCCAGAAGACGAAGCCCGCGCGGCTCCAGAGCGCGCTGATGTCGCCGACGAGCGCCGTGTAGTAGAGCTTCGCGCCGAGCAGGCCGCCGATCACGGCGGCGACGGTGATGTCGCCCATGATCTCCGAGCCCCAGCCGCGGCGCTCGAGCTCCTCGCCGGCGACCGACTGGCCGATGACGAACGCGAGCAGCATCGCGAGCCCGAAGCCGGTGAGCTGCAGCGGCCCGAGGTCGTAGGCGAACGGATGGTGCGTGACCGGTTCCATGGGGCGAAAGCTATCGGGACGCAGCGGCCGGGGCGACGAGCCCGGGGATCGGCATCGCCGAGTGGGCGTTGAGCGCGGCGCCGTCGCGCTGGCCCCGCGCGAAGCGGAAGAGCGCGGCGGCGCCGATCATCGCGGCGTTGTCGGTCGCGAGGCGCGGCGTCGGCGCGAAGACGCGCCCACCGATCCCGCGCGCGGCCGCCTCCATCGCGCCCGAGAGCGCCTTGTTGCAGGCGACGCCGCCGCCGAGCACGATGCGGTTGCGGCCGTGGGCCTTCGCGGCGCGCATCGTCTTCGCGACGAGCGTCTCGACGAGCCCATCCTGGAATGCGCGCGCGATGCGCGGCCGGTCGCGCTCCAGGTCGTCGCTGCCCCGCACGGCCAGCAGCACCGCCGTCTTGAGGCCGCTGAAGGAGACGTCGTAATAGTCGTCGTCGCCGGGACGCTGGCCGCCGTGCAGCATCGGCCGCGCGAAGCGGAACGGTCCCGGCTCCCCGCGAGCCGCCTCGGCCTCGATGTGACGGCCGCCCGGATAGGGGA
>CAZIDS010000011.1:0-21137 GCA_964537945.1 uncultured Gemmatimonas sp.
CTCTGCGCGCACTACGCGCAGGACCATCTCACGACCGGGGAGCTCGAGCACCGCTTCGAGCGCGTCTACGGCGCGTCGACCGCGGTCGAGCTGCGCACCGTCTTCGAGGGGCTGCCGGCGCTGCGACAGTTGCCGGCGGTGGCCGGGGCACCGCTCTACGCCATCGCGCCGCCGAGCGCGGCGCCGGCGCGGCCGGAGCGCCGGTACCTGGCGCTCTTCTCCGGCGTGAAGAAGGAAGGGGCGTGGATCCCCTCGGCGACGATCCGCGGGCGCGTGATGTTCGGCGAGCTCGTGCTCGACTTCCGCGAGGCGCTGATCCCGCCGGAGGGAGTCGACATCGACGTGAACGTGACCTGCGGCGCATGCCGCGTGCTGCTCCCGCCCGGCCTCGGCGCCGACGTGGACGCCACCGCGATCATGGGCTCGGTGGTGGACAAGGCGCAGCGCCCGCATCCTGGCGCACCGGTGGTGCGCGTGACCGGCAGCGTCCTGATGGGCGAGGTCGTCGTCCAGACCAAGCTGCCGAAGCCGGCGCGGATGGAGAGCTGGCGCCGGCAACTGAAGGCGCTCTTCGGCAGCGAGGACGACGGCACCGGCGGCGAGTGGTTCTGAGCGCCGGCGCCGCGCGCGGCGCTACGGCCCCTGCGAGAGGTACTGCTCGGCGTAGCGGACGATGCTCTCGTCGATGACGCGCATCGCGGACTCGCTCTTCTCCCAGCCGATGATCTCGACGCGCTTGCCCTCGAGGTCCTTGTAGATCTGGAAGAAGTGCTCGATCTCGCGCAGGTAGTGCTGCGGCAGGTCGGCGATGTCGAAGTACTCGCCGTGCGCGGGGTCGTCGCAGGGGACGGCGAGGATCTTGTCGTCGGGCTCGCCCTTGTCGAGCATCTTGAGCACGCCGACGGGCCGCACGTCGATGAGGCAGCCGACGAAGGTGGGTTCCTTGATCATCACGAGGACGTCGAGCGGGTCGCCGTCCTCGTGCAGCGTGCGCGGGATGAGGCCGTAGTCGCCGGGGTAGTGCACGGCCGAGTAGAGCACGCGGTCGAGGCGGAAGAGCCCCGAGTCCTTGTCGAGCTCGTACTTGTTGCGCGCGCCCTGCGGGATCTCGATCACCGCGGTGACGACCTCGGGCGGGTTCTTCCCGGGCGCGAGGTCCTTCCAGGGATGGATCATGCGGGCCCGGCCTGGCGCGCGCGGCGGCGCGCGAGCGCGCGGCGGCGCAGCACGAGCGAGAGCGCGTAGCCGGCGTAGAGGACGAGCGTCGCCGCGTAGGCGAGCTTGAAGTAGATCGCGTTGTCGGGCATCAGCCGGTCGCCGCGTCGTCGAGCGCCTCGCGCTCGGCCGCGAGGGCCATGCGCGCGCGCACGAAGGCGACGTAGAGGAGGGTGAAGGCGAGGAAGCAGAGGAAGAAGGTCTTCAGCATCACCGGCGGCATCAGCGGCCCGTCGGGCCGCGCGACGACCGGCTTCGGATGCAGCGTGCGGAAGAGGTAGACGCTCAGGTGGATGAACGGGATGAGCAGCGCGCCGAGGATGCCGAGGACGGCGGAGTAGCGCGCGCGCAGCTCGCGTTCGGGGACCGCGCCGCGCAGCACGAGGTAGCCGACGAAGATGAACCAGAGAAAGAGCGTCAGGGTCAGGCGCGCGTCCCAGGTCCACCAGGTGCCCCAGATCGGCTTGCCCCAGAGCGGCCCGGTGACGAGCACGGCGGTCATGAACACCAGTCCGACCTCGGCCGAGCTCTCGGCGAAGCGGTCGAGGCGCGGGTCCTTGAGGAAGAGCCAGCCGGCACCGGCGAGTGCGGTGAGCGTGAACGAGAGGAACGCGACCCACGCGGCAGGCGCGTGCACGTAGAGGATCTTCTGCGCGTAGCCCTGGAGCGCCTCGGGCGGCGTGAACCAGATCGCGCGTGCATAGGCCGCAGCGACGAGCAGGACCGCGAGGAGCGCGAACCAGTCGAGGCGGCGGGGGGCGGGCGGATGGGACGGGACGGACATCAATCGTCGAGCGTGAAGGGGAAGGCGACGGTGCAGGCGTAGGCGAACACGAGGTCGAACGCGAGGAGGACGCGGAGCCAGTCCCACGCCTCGGAGACGGGGCGCCCGGCGAGGAGGGTCGCCGTGAGCTTCGCCGCGGGAAGGACGATCGGGACGAAGAACGGGAGCGCGAGCACGGGCAGCAGCAGCTCGGCCAGCCGCGTGTTCGCCGTCATCCCGGCGAAGAGCGTGCCGACGGCGACGAGGCCGATCGCGGCGAGGAGCATCACCAGCGCGAGCACCGCGAAGGCGCGCGGCGACGGCGCGAGATTGTAGAAGAGCGCGATCGCCGGGAGGGCGACCGCCTGCACCGCGCCGACGAAGGCGAGGTTCGCGAGCGCCTTGCCGAGGAAGATCCCCTCGCGCGGCACCGGCGCGATGAGCAGTGCGTCGATCGCGCCGTCGTGCGACTCGACGCCGAACGACCGGTGCATCGCCAGCAGGCCCGAGAACGTGAAGGTGACCCAGAGGACGCCGGGCGCGAGGTCGCCGGCGCCGATCGCCGTCGGGTCCCACGCGAAGTAGAAGATCACGATCGAGAGGAGCGAGAGCACCAGCGCCGAAAGGAAGGCGCTGCGCGTGCGGAACTCGATCGCGAGGTCCTTGCGCGCGACGAGCAGCGCCGATGCGACGAGGCCGGGCGGGCGCGCGCCGGTCACGCGACGAGCTCCCGGTACTCGGCGGCGTAGCGGTCGCGCTCGAGGCCGTCGGCGCGCTCGAAGCGGGCGAAGCGGCCGGCGCGCATCACCGCGGCGTGGGTCGCGAGCGCGAGCCCCTCGTGCAGGTGATGCGTCACGACGATGAGCGCCGCGCCGGCGTCGCGGCGCTCGCGGAGCAGCGCGGTGAGCGCCGCGCTCCCCTGCTCGTCGAGGCCGGTGTAGGGCTCGTCGGCGAGGAGGACGTCGGGGGCGTGGACGATGGCGCGCGCGATCGCGACGCGCTGCTGCAGCCCACGCGAGAGGGCGCGCACCGCGACGTCCGCGCGGTCGGCGACGCGCAGCTGCTCGAGCGCGCGCGCCGTCGCGGCGGCGGGGTCGGGGAGCCCGTGCAGCTCGGCGGCGAAGCGGACGTTCTCGCGCGCGGTGAGCGCGTCGTAGAGCATGCCGCGGTGCGAGATGAGCCCGACGCGCGCGCGGGCCGCCTGGTCGGGGAGCTTGATCCCCTCGATGCGCGCGGCGCCGGCGCTCGGCGTGAGCAGGCCGGCGACGAGGCGGAGCGCGGTGGTCTTGCCGGCGCCGTTGGGCCCGAAGAGGGCGAGGCAGTCGCCCGGCGCGAGCGAGAAGGAGAGCCCATCAACGGCGCGGCGCGCCCCGAAGGCACGGACGAGGTCCGTCGCTTCGACGCGCGCCGTCATCGTGGGGCTCCCGCGGGGACGAGCATCCTTGAAGGGTAGCGCCCTCGTGCGATGCGGGGAACGGCGCGGCGCTGGTCGCGCCGTGCCCTCCCCCGCACCGTCCTGCTCAATGCACGTCGAGCTCGAAGAGCGAGTCGAGGCGCGTGATCTGGAGCATGTCGTGCACCGCGCGGGGCGTGTTCACGAGCTTCGTGCGGAGGCCGCGCTCGCGCGCGCGCTTCTGCAGGAGCACGAGGACACCGAGGCCGCTGGCGTCGACTTCGATGGTGCGGGCGAGATCGACCTCGACGGCGGGCTCTCCGCTGCTGGCTGCCGACTCGAGCGACTCGAGGACGGCGCGCCGGAACTCCAGGCGGTGGTCCGAGGTGAGTCGGTACGGGGCGACGAGCGGCTGCACGGGTGCCTCCAAGGCGAGTGGGGACGAGCGATCCATCTGGACCTCCCACGCAGGGAAGTGCCGCCCGATCATCCAGGTGTGGCTGCCTCAGAGGTGCTGCCGGCTCGGAACCGATCCGCTCCCCACTTCGGCAACCGGACGATCTCGGGGACCCGAGATTCCTGGCTTTGCGACCCCACCTCGCGATGGGTGTGCTCTTGTCGGTGTGGCGTTCTGCGTGTTCGGACAAGTAGAAGTGCCAGTTCCGTGCCAACTCGGCTTGACAACCAAAGCTATATCAGACAACAGGTTACAGTGTTGTCACATCGTGATTCTGAGGCACCGCGACGAAAGGTGCGGCGCCAGTGGCGCATTACAGGTCACCGTAAAGATGCGAGTCAGAGACGCGCGTCACAAGCCGAATCAAGACACTCTGCCACCACCGTCATGCCCTGCCCAACCCAAACGGCCGCCGGTACCATTGTGCCATGTCTGACATCGATGTCCTGCTGAGCGAGGCCAGGCGCTTCGCGCCTCCTGCCGACTTTCAGCGCGCCGCCCTCGTGCGCGACCGCTCCCTGCACGACGGCGCCACGGCGGATCCCGAGAAGTACTGGGCCGCGCAGGCCGAGACCCTCACCTGGCGCACCAAGTGGTCGAAGGTGCTGGAGTGGACGCCGCCGCACGCGAAGTGGTTCACCGGCGGGAAGCTCAACATCTCCGAGAACTGCCTCGACCGGCATCTCGCGGGCCCGCGACGCAACAAGGCCGCGATCGTCTGGGAGGGCGAGCCGGGAGACCGCCGCACGCTCACGTACCACGAGCTCGCGCGCGAGGTGCGCGCCTTCGCGAACGTCCTCAAGTCGCTCGGCGTGCAGCGGGGCGACCGGGTCGGGATCTACCTGCCGCTGATCCCCGAGTGCGCCGTGGCGATGCTCGCCTGCGCGCGGATCGGCGCGATCCACTCGGTCGTCTTCGGCGGATTCTCCCCCGAGTCGCTGCGCGACCGGATGAACGACGCGGCGGCGAAGGTCGTGATCACCGCCGACGGCGGCTACCGCCGCGGCCAGATCGTCCCGCTCAAGCGCAACACCGACAAGGCGCTCGAGGAGTGCCCGACGGTGAAGCACGTGGTCGTGGTGCAGCGCCGGGCCGGCGGCCCGATCACCGAGGCGCACGTCGAGATGCGCGAGGGGCGCGACCACTGGTACCACCGCCTGATGCAGCAGGCGAACGACAAGTGCGAGCCGGAGGTGATGGACGCCGAGGACATGCTGTTCATCCTCTACACCTCCGGCACGACCGGCAAGCCGAAGGGCATCGTGCACACCACGGGCGGCTACCTGGTCGGCGCGGCGAGCTCGACGCGATACGTCTTCGACCTCAAGGACGAGGATGTCTTCTGGTGCACCGCCGACGTCGGCTGGATCACGGGCCACACCTATCTCGTCTACGGGCCGCTCGCCAACGGCGCGACCTGCGTGATGTATGAGGGCGCCCCCGACTGGCCCGAACGGGGCCGCTTCTGGTCGCTCATCGCGCGGCACGGCGTGACGATCTTCTACACCGCGCCGACGGCGATCCGCGCCTTCATGAAGTGGGGCGTCGAGCACCCGAGGAAGCACGACCTCTCGTCGCTCCGCCTCCTCGGCTCGGTGGGCGAACCGATCAATCCCGAGGCGTGGATGTGGTACCACGAGCACATCGGCGGCTCGCGGTGCCCGATCGTGGATACGTGGTGGCAGACGGAGACGGGCTCGATCGTGATCTCGCCGCTCCCGGGCGTCACGGAGACGAAGCCCGGGAGCGCCACGCAGCCGCTCCCCGGCTACACGGCGACGCTGCTGACGCAGCAGGGCCAGCCCATCCCGCAGGGCGGCGGGCTGCTCTCGCTGACGCGTCCCTGGCCGTCGATGCTCCGCACGATCTGGGGCGACGACAAGCGCTACGTCGAGACCTACTTCTCGAAGTGGCCGGGGCGGCCGGACCTCTACTTCGCCGGCGACGGCGCGAAGCTCGACGCGGACGGCTACTGGTGGATCCTCGGGCGCGTGGACGACGTGCTGAACGTCGCCGGACACCGGATCGGCACGATGGAGGTCGAGTCGGCGCTGGTGGAGCACCCGGCGGTGGCCGAGGCGGCGGTGGTGGGGAAGGCACACGAGCTGAAGGGACAGGCGGTCTGCGCCTTCGTGACGCTGCGCGACGGCTTCACGAAGAGCTCCGCGCTGCGCGACGAGCTCCGCGAGCACGTCGCGACGAAGATCGGCGCGCTCGCGCGGCCGGATGACATCCTCTTCTCGGCCGACCTCCCGAAGACGCGCTCGGGGAAGATCATGCGCCGGCTGCTGCGCGACATCGCCGAGGGACGGGCACTGGGCGACACGACGACGCTGGCGGACCCGAACGTGGTGAACGCGCTGAAGGAGCAGTACAGTGATTCCGACTGATGAAGGCTGAATGATGAAGGAAGAGGACGCGGGGCCCGGCGCCACCAGCGCCGGGCCCCGCGTCATTCCCACCACTGGCTCAGGGCCGCTTGGTCGCGGCCTTCTTCGCCTCGTCGACCGAGACCTTCTTCCCGGTCTCGAGCGACTGGCTCGCCATCAGCCGCACCTTCTCCGCGGCGACGTAGGTGCGCATCTGGTCGTACGTCATGCTGCCGGCGTAGATGTTGTCGCCGATCTTGAACGACGGGGTGGAGCGGACGCGGAGGCGCTCGCCCTCGCGCCGGTTGGCGGAGACCTGGGCGAGGAGGCGGCCGGAGTCGTAGCACTCCTCCCACTTCCCGACGTCCACGCCGGCGTCGCGGGCGATCTGCTGGAGCGCGCGCTTGGGTTCGCGGGTGGCCTGCCCGTTCCAGCGGTCCTGGTTCCGGTAGATGCCGTCGTGCATCTCCCAGAACTTCCCCTGCTCGTTCGCGCAGGCGGCAGCGTTGTGGGCCGCCACTGCGTTGGCATGGATCTCGACCAGCGGGTAGTCCATGAACCGGAAGCGGATCTCACCGGTCGCGACGAGGCGCGCCATGATGTCCGGCTCCTCGACGGTCGCGAAGTAGCCGCACCCCGGGCACTCGAAGTCGCCGAACTCGACGACCTCGACGAGGGCGTCCGGGCTCCCGACGACGACACCGGCCGCCGCGAGGCCGGCGCCGGCGGCGGGGTCGAGCTGGATGACGTTCGGCGGACGGGTCAGCACCCATCCGATGGCGCCGACGCCGACGACGGCGACGAGGCCGAGCAGGGCACCGAACGCCCGGTTGTTGGATTTCCTGAGCTGGGACACGATTCGAATCTCCGCCGGGGGGGCCGGCTGCAAGGGCGCAGAAAGTTACACCGGTCCCAACTGCGGGGTAGGAGAAGCGCGTTCCCGCGATTAGTTTTCACTGCGGACGGGACCCCCGTCCACGACCCCTTACTGGGACGAGATGAGCAGAGAGAGAAACCGCGGCCGTCCGAAGGCCGCCCCGCCGTCGCCGATGGACCAGGCGCGCGACGAGCTGTTCCAGCACATCATGCGCTGTGGTGTCGTCGGCTCCGAGCCGGAACACATGAAGGAGTGGTTCGACGAGACGATGAAGTACATGTCCGAGCGGTACCACGAGCTCGGCAAGAAGGATCTGGCTGACCTCCGCACCCTCGGCGAGCGCTTCGCGGCGCCGACCAAGCGGCCGGAGGCGAGCGCTCCCGAGGCCCCTGCGGACGCGGGAGATGCGACGGCCGGCGAACTCGACGCCGTGAGCGCGGCGTAAGAGACGAAGCGGCCCCGGGACGGCGTCCCGGGGCCGCTTCTCTTCCCGCCCCTCCTGTCGCGCGCGGATGCCGCGCGTGCGTCAGCGTCCCTGCCCGCGCCGCCCGCGGAGCACGATCCCGAGCCGCGCGCCGCCGCCGACGGTGAGCTCGATCGCGGGGACGACCCGCCCCTCGGCCTTCCCCTCCACACCGACGACCGCGAGCAGGAGCGCCTGCATCTGGCCGCCCTCCGCCCGCTCCACCCCGAGCCCGGCGCCCGCGTAGAAGCCGTGGTCGGCCTGGGCATACGGGTCGAAGAGGAAGCGGGCGGTCCCCTCGAGCCGCTGACGCAGCTGCCAGTCGCCGCCGCTCCCCGCGGCGCCCACGAGCGCGGCGAGGCCGACCCGGCTGTACCAGCCGGCCCGCACGTTCACCCCGAGGCCGACCATCGGATTCGCCCGCGGCGAGAGGACGGCGGCCGCGTGGAACTCGGCCTTCGGCTCGAGGGGAGCTGCCGCCTGCGCCGGGAGGACCCGCGCCGCAGCCGCGAGGAGGAACGCCGTGGCCAGGATCGGGGTTCGGTAGGGGACGGCGGGGCGGAACGCCATCCCCAATCCTAGAAGGGGCGGCGGCGCGGCTCAACGCGACGGCGCGCGGGGTCGGTTCTCCTTGCCAGCGCCCCCGTTGGGCGGGTAGCTTCGCCCTTGGTCCCCAGTCCCACCGAGGAGACGATGGCCGATACGGTCGCGCTGCTGCGCGGCGTTGCGATCTTCCAGGACCTCGACGACGGCGAGCTCGCCCGCGTCGCGGAAGTGGTGCGCACGCAGGAGTTCGTCTCCGGCGAGTACATCTTCAAGGAAGGCGAGGCGGGGAGCCGGCTCTACCTGATCGTGTCGGGCGACGTGCGCATCTCGCGCGTGGTCCCCGGCAGCGGCGAGGAAGCGCTCGCGGTGCTCAAGCCCGGCGCGCTCTTCGGCGAGATGAGCGTCTTCGACCGGAGCGAGCGCTCCACCGACGCGATCTCGAACGGCGGCACGAAGGTGCTGACGATCTCCCGCAGCGACTTCGAGCTTCTGCTCGACTTCAACCGCGACATCGCCTACAAGGTGCTCTGGAGCTGCGTCCGGCTCCTCTCCGGACGGCTGCGGGCAACGAACGACTCGCTTCGTTCGTTCCTTGCGATGTCGATGTTCTAGTCCGGCTCCCCCACCAGAGGCGCACGATGCGGCAGTCGCTCCTCGCCGCGGCCATCGCCGCGGCGTTCTCGTCCCTTGGCGCGCAGGCGCCGTCCACGCTCGGCCTGCAGAAGGACCCGCGGATCGCTGCGGCGATGGCCGAGGTCTCCCCCGCCCGCCTGCGGACGCTCGACTCGATGCTCGTCTCGTTCGGGACGCGCAACACGCTGAGCGACACGCTCTCGACGGCGCGCGGCATCGGCGCGGCGCGGCGCTGGATCCACGCCCAGCTCACGCAGTCCTCGAAGGACTGCGGCAACTGCCTCAAGGTCGAGTACGACACGGGCACGGCCGTGGTGGGGCGCGCGGCGAACCGGCCGTCGGTACACCTCGTGAACGTCGTCGCCTGGCTGCCCGGCCGCGACACGATGCGCGTCGTCGTGATCGGCGGGCACTACGACTCCTGCATCTGCAGCGTCCCGAACGGCGGGAGCTTCGACACGACGGCCGACGCACCAGGCGCAGACGACGACGGCTCGGGGACGGTCGCGGTGATGGAGGCCGCTCGCGTCGTCGCGAAGCACTTCCCGCGCGGCTTCGACGCGACGATCGCCTTCATCCTGTACACGGGCGAGGAGCAGGGCCTGCTCGGCTCGACGCAGTTCGCCGAGCGGCTGAAGCGCGAGGGCCGGACGGTGACGGCCGGATTCACGGATGACATCGTCGGCAACGTGACGGCCGAGGACGGGCGCGTGGACTCGATGTCGGTGCGCGTCTTCGCGGTGGACTCGCTCGCGCTCGGCGGGCCGGAGCTCGCGCGCTACGTGTGGGCGACCGGCGCGCTCTACCAGCCGAGCTTCGAGGTCCTCCCGGTGCTCCGGCTGGACCGTCTCGGGCGCGGCGGCGACCACCGCCCGTTCCACGAGCGCGGTGCCCCGGCGCTGCGCTTCACCGAGCGCCTCGAGAACTACAAGCGCCAGCACCTCTCCACCGACGCGCTGAACGACGTGAACTTCTCGTACGTCGCGAAGGTCTCTCGGCTCAACCTCGCGACGGTCGTGCAGCTCGCGTCGGCGCCGCCGCGGCCGGATTCGACGACCTACGCCCGCGACAGCCGCGGCACGTCGGGCGGCCAGTCGTTCACGATCCGCTGGTCGGCGGTGAAGAACGCGACCGGCTACGAGCTGCTCGTGCGCCGCACCACCGCGCCCACCTACACGCGCATCGTCCCGACCGGCAACGTCACCGAGTTCCTGCTCGACGAGCAGCTCGACGACGTGTGGGTCGGCGTGCGGGCGATCGGCGCGGACGGGCATCGCTCGCTCACGACGGTGGTAGGCGCACCCGGCGGTCCTCGCCTCGGCAATCGCCCGCAGGGCGCCGGCGGCCAGGCGCCGGTGCAGCGCCCGCCGCAGGCCCCCTGACCGGATGAGCGCCTTCTCGCGCTTCCGCCCGCAGGCGCTCGCGTTCCTGCGGGCGCTCAAGCGGAACAACGCGAAGCACTGGTTCGAGGCGCACCGCCCCGAGTACGATGCCGAGGTGCTCGGGCCGCTGAAGCTGCTGGCCGAGGAGCTCGACATCCGGTTCGGGAAGGTGGCGCCGGAGTTCGTGGCGCCGCCCAAGCGGGCGCTCTTCCGGATCCATCGCGACGTGCGCTTCTCGAAGGACAAGTCGCCGTACAAGACGCACGCGGCCCTCTGGGTCTTCCATCGCGACGCCGGGCGCGGCGTCGGGCGCGACGCGCACGGCGGCGCGGGCTTCTACTTCCACATCGAGCCCGGGGCGTCGCTCGTCGCCGCCGGCTTCTGGATGCCGCCGCGCCCGATCCTGAACGTGCTCCGCGAGCGGATCGTCGAGGAGCAGCAGTCGTTCGAGAGGCTCGTGAAGGGCGCGGCGTTCAAGCGGCGCTTCGGCGGACTCACGGACGACGAGCCGGGCGTGCGTCTCACGCGCGTGCCGCGCGGCTTCGCGCCCGACCATCCGGCGGCGCACTGGCTGCGCTTCAATTCCTTCACCGCCTCGCGCCCGCTCACCGATGCCGAGGTGCTCTCGCCGAAGCTCGTGGACGCGGTGATGAAGGACTACCAGGTGCTGCTGCCGCTCGTGCGCTGGCTGAACGGGTCGCTCGGCTTCCCCTCCGCGAAGTCGCGGTAGGTCCCAGGGCCGCGCCGATGTGCGGGCTCGCGGGGATCCTCACCACACGCGGCGACCGCCGCGCCTCGCTCGACGACGCGCTCGCGCGGCTCCGCGCGCCGCTCGTCCATCGCGGCCCCGACGACGATGGCGCGTGGAGCGACGCCGAGGCGGGCGTCGGGCTCGGATTCCGGCGGCTCTCGATCCTCGACCTGTCGCCGGCCGGCCACCAGCCGATGCGCTCGGCGCACGGCCGCTACGTGATCGCGTTCAACGGTGAGATCTACAACTTCCGCGCGCTGCGCGAGGAGCTCGCCGCCTTCGGCCACCGGTTCCGGGGGCACTCGGACACCGAGGTGATCCTCGCGGCCGTCGAGCAGTGGGGGATCCGCGGCGCGCTGCCGAGGCTCGCCGGGATGTTCGCGATCGCGCTCTGGGACACGCAGCAGCGGACGCTCACGCTCGCCCGCGACCGCCTGGGCAAGAAGCCGCTCTTCATATACCACGTCTCGGGGCTCCTGCTCTTCGCGTCGGAGCTCAAGGCGCTCGCGGCGGACCCGGACTTCCGGCGGCGCGTGGACCTCGCGCAGCTCCCCGCGTTCTCGCGCTACCTCTACGTGCCGGCGCCGGGCTGCATCTACCGGAACACGATGAAGCTCACGCCCGGACACCTCCTGACGGTGCACGACGCCGAGGCGGCGCTGCCGGCGAGCGAGCCGTGGTGGGAGGCCGAGCAGGTCGCGGACGAGGCGGTGGCGACGCGAGCGGCCGCCGGGCGGTTCGACGAAAACGAGGCGATCGACCGGCTGCACGGCCTGCTCCTGCAGGCGACGCGTGAGCGTCTCGAGTCGGACGTGCCGATTGGCGCGCTACTCTCTGGCGGCGTGGACTCGGCGCTGACGGTCGCGCTGATGCGCGAGGCGTCGAGCGCGCCGGTGCGCACCTTCACGATCGGCTTCGACGACGACGCGATCGACGAGACCGAGCAGGCGGCGCGCGTCGCGACGCATCTCGGGACGGTGCACACGGCGCTGCGCGTGGAAGGCGACCAAGCGCTCGAGACGGTCCCCGAGCTGCCGCGCATCTTCGACGAGCCCTTCGCGGACCCGTCGGTGATCCCGACGGTGCTGCTCTGCCGGCTCGCGCGGCGCGACGTCACCGTCGCGCTCTGCGGGGACGGCGCCGACGAGCTCTTCGCCGGCTACTCGCGGTACGAGCAGGGGCGCCGGCTGCTCGAGGGCATCGCGGCGACGCCGGGCGCCCTGCGCCGGCCGACCGCCGCGGCGCTGCTCTCGCTGAGCGCCGAGTCGTGGGACAAGATCGGGGATGCGCTCCTCTTCTTCCTCGCCAAGGAGCGGCGGCTGCCGCTGTTCGGAGAGCGGATCCAGAAGGTCGGGCACCTGCTCGGCGCGGGCGCGACCGTGGCGGGCTATCGGTCGCTCCGCTCGGCGTGGCTCGACCCGCGCGAGCTCTTCGACTCTCCTGCCGAGCCGCCCGATCGGCTGCTCGCGGTGCTTGGCGCGCACCCGTCGCTCTCGCTCGCGGAGCGGATGATGCTCGCCGACCAGGTGACGTACCTCCCCGACGACCTGCTGCAGAAGATCGACCGCGCGAGCATGGCCGTCGGCCTCGAGGTGCGCGCGCCCTTCCTCGACCACCGTGTACTCTCGTACGCGTGGTCGCTGCCGCACACACTGCGCGTCCGCGACGGCCGGACGAAGTGGATCGTGAAGGCGCTCCTCTCGCGCGCCGTGCCGCGCGCGCTCTGGGAGCGGCCGAAGCGATGGTTCACGATGCCGGTCCGGCGCTGGCTGACCGGACCGCTCCGTCCGTGGGTAGAAGACCTCATCTCGGACGCGAACGTCGGGATGGTGCCGACGCTCAAGCCGGACGCGGTGCGCGCGGAGTGGAAGCGTGTGCAGGACGCGCGCGCGGGGAACGGGCACGCGATGTGGGCGGTCCTCCAACTCCTGGCCTGGTGGCGAGAATGGAAGCCAAGCGCCTAGCGGTCCTCGCGCTCCTGCTCGCCGCCGCGACGCCGGCGCGGGGGCAGGATCCAGACACGGCGGCGCGCACCGGCGCCGTGAGCGGCATCGTGCGCGACCAGGCCGGCCTGCCGGTCTCGGGCGCGACGATCTCGCTCGAGGGGACGCCGCTCCTCACCTCCACCACGCCCGACGGCCGCTACATCATCGCGCGGATCCCGGTCGGCGCGTACCGCATCGAGGCGCGGAAGATCGGCTACCGCCCCACCACAGGCACCATCCGCATCACGCCCGACACGCTGCTCACCGCGAACATCCGGATCAACCGCATCCCGACCGAGCTCTCCACCGTGCGCGTGGAGGCGGAGGCCGAGACGAACGTCTCCGGCATCGTGATGGACTCGGCCGGACGCCCCCTCGCCGGTGTCGTCGTGGAGGCGCTGGGCCAAACCGTGCGCACGACGTCCGACTCGAGCGGGCGATTCCTGCTCGCGGGGTTCAAGCCGGGCATCTACCTCGTGCAGTGGCGCAAGCCCGGCTACGCCATCGCGCAGTACGGCGTGACGCTGGAGGCGCGCCAACAGCAGCGATTCAACGTGCGTCTCGGCGACGCCGACCCGCGGCTCATCACGAGTGCGGAACTCGCCGAGGTGGTGCAGCAGGAGGCGACGCGGCGGATGGGGATGCGCGGCGCGATGGCGGTGATCGTCGGGCGCGAGGAGCTCGCGCGGTTCGGCAACGTCGCACTCCTCACGGCGCTCGCGCAGAGCACGGGCGCGCTCGCGCTGCGCGACACGCGGATCTCCTGCCTGCTCGTGGACGGGCACGAGCCGCTGTCGGGCGACCTCGGACGGGGGCTCGACCCGAGCACCGTCTCACGGCGCGGGCCGACGTCGCTGAACCCTGCGGGCACGGCCACGCGCACGGCCCCGGCCGGCGGCGGCGGGATCCCCGGCGGACGCTGGCTGATCCACTTCCGCGCCGACGAGGTCGAGATGGTCGAGATCTATCCGCCGGACACGGAGCACTCACGCACGCTCTGCGGCCGATTCCCGCCGAGCTCGGGCTGTTCGTGCCCGCCCGAGCCGTCGGGCGTGGTGATCTGGCTGCGGAAGTGAGCGCCGCGCGGTGAGCGGCGGCTAGCCGCGGCTGCGGCCCCGCACGATCCCCTCGACGCGCCGCGCCGGCACGAACCAGTTCGCCGCCATCGTCTGGATCCCCGCTGGCGTGACCGCCGCGAGATCGGCCGGATAGCGCGCGAGCCCCTCGAGGTCGCCCTGCATCCACGCCTCGGCGATCTCGGCGAGCACCGCGCCGCCCGACGCCTGGCGGATCTGCCACGTGCCGATCGCGTACGTGCGCGCGCGTTCGAGCTCCGCCGCGGTCACGGGTTCGTCCACGAAGCGCTTGAACTCGCCGAGGAGGCCGGCGCGCGCCTGCTCCTCCTTCTCCGGCGAGCAGGCGATGTACGCCGCGAACGTGCCGGCCTCGCGCCGCACGAAGGGACGCGCGAGCACGGTGTAGGCGAGCGACTGTTTGTCGCGCAGTTCGTCGAACAGCCGGCCGCCGAGCCCGCTCGCGATGCCGCCGAGCAGCTCGGCGCCGAAGCGCGCGGGATCGTGCTGCGACGGCCCGTCGAAGAGGATCGACAGCGCGGTCTGCGCCTTGTCGCGCTCCTCGACGACGGTCGCGCCGTCGGGGCGCCAGGGCGGTACCGGAACCGAGGGCGCGGGCGCGGCGCGCAGCGCCGCGAAGCGCTTCGCGAGGATGTCGGCCATCTCCTGCGGGTCGAGGTCGCCGACGGCGGCGAGCACGGCCGCCGACCGCGGCACCTGTTTCGCGTGCCAGCGTGCGACATCGTCGCGCGTGATGGCCGTGATGCTCTCCTCGGTGCCGAGCGTCGAGCGGCCGTACGGGTGGTCCGGCCACGCCGCGGCGCCGGCGAGGCGCATCGGCTGCCGGTACATGTCGTCGCGCAGCTGCGCGAGCGCGGCCTTCGCGACCGCGCGCTCGGCCTCGATGCCGTCGGCGGGGAAGACCGGCGCGAGCACGAGGTCGGCGACGAGCTCGGCCGCCGCGCCGAACTGCCGCGCGGGCACGCCGATCGCCCACTGCATCGTCTCGGTGCCGACGCTGGCCGCCGGCGTGCCGCCGAGCAGCGCGGCGGCCTCGGCGAGCCGCGAGGCCGATCGCCGTGCGGTCCCGCGCAGCGCGCCGCGCGCCATCAGCGTGGTGATGCCGCCGAGCTCGACCGGTTCGTCGATCACGCCGCCGTGGATGAAGCAGCCGAGGTAGGCGAGCGCCGAGCCGGGCCGCCGCTTGGTGAGCACGGGGACGCCGCTCGCCGTGCGGAAGACGTGGACGCCGTCCACCACGCGCTCGAGCGTCGCGCCCGCGCCGACGAGCGCCGACGCCGCCACCGGCGCGCCGCTCGGCTCGATCGGCGCGGGGCGCTCGCCGTCGAGCAGCGCGCGCACCGCCGCGGGTGAGTCGCCGAGCGGCGCGGTGCCGCGCGGCCGGTAGCAGGTGACCGCGGCCTCGTCGGGCGAGAGCCACCGGTTCGCCACCTCGGCGAGGCGCGCGGGCGTGACGGCGAGCAGCGCGTCGTGGTAGGCGACGCCGCGCTCCCAGTCGCCGGCGAGTTCCCACGCGCCGAGGAAGTTCGCCTGGCCTTCGGCGGTCTCGAGGCGGCGCAGCCACTGCGCCTCGACGAGCCGGTGCGCGCGCTCCACCTCGACGGCGGTGATCTCGCCCTCACGGCAGCGGCGGAACTGGTCCCAGAGGGCGCGGGCGGCGGCGGGGAGGTCGGCGGAGCGCGCACCGGCGTGCGCGACGAAGACGCCGATCTCGGTCGGTGTGTAGTCGTAGGCGGTGACGTTCGAGACGAGCCGCCGGTCGCGCGCGGCGCGGACGAGTCGCGACGCGCGTCCGCCGGCGAGCACAGTCGCGAGGATGTCGAGCGCGGGTGTGTCGGCGTGCGCGAGGTCGGGCGTGCGCCAGCCGAAGAGGAGCTCGGCCTGCGCGATGTCCCCTTCCCACTCGCGCACGCGGAATCCCGCCTGCGTCTCCTCGCGCGGTCCCGCCGTGCGGCTCACCGGCGCGTCGGCGATCGGGCCGTAGAGCCGCGTCGCGTGCGCGATCGCCTCGGCGGGATCCACGTCGCCGACGATCGCGAGCACCGTGTTCGACGGGCGGTAGTAGTTGCGATAGAACGCGAGCAGGCCGTCGCGCGTGAAGCGGCGCAGGGCCTCCTCGCGCCCCATCCGCCAGCGCCGGATGCGGTGGCGGTCATGCATCAGCTCGAAGAGCGTCTCGACCGCGAGCGCGGAGGCGGTGTCGGCCTTCCGCTTGGTCTCCTCGATGATGACCTCGAGCTCCCGGGCGAGCTCGTCGCCATCGATGACGGAGTTCGCGTAGGCGTCGGCCTGCACCTCGAGTCCGCGCACGAGCCCGGAGGCCGGCAGGACCGTGTAGTAGTTCGTGTGGTCGTAGATCGTGCCGGCGTTGAGGAAGCCGCCGGCCGCCTTCGTCTCGCGCGCGATCTCGCCGACCCCTCGTGTCGGCGTCCCCTTGAAGTACATGTGCTCCAGCACGTGCGCGATGCCCACCTCGTCGTCGGTCTCGTCGAAGTAGCCGGCCCGCACCCAGGTCACGATCCCCACCACCGGCGCCGTGGCGTCGCGGCGCGCGACGATCGTGAGCCCGTTCGCGAGCCGCGTGCGCACTACCGACGCGGGCGGGAGGACGGCGTGCAGGCGCGACATCAGCGGACCAGCGGCGCGCGCCGGATCACGACGAGCGAGGCCAGCAGCATCCCCGCGCCCCACGCGAGCACCAGCGCGAGCGCGCGCTGGTCCACCGCCGCGCCCGTGAGCAGTGCGGTGCGCACGCGGTCGGCCGAGTCCACCGGCGGCAGCAGCACCGCGATCCACTCCATCCACGCGGGCGCCTGTCCCGCGGACTGCCGCACCGTCTGCTGCAGGATCGAGCCGACGAGCACCGCGCCGATCACCACCGCGCCGTCGTGGCGCGTGACGGACCCCGCGAGCATCCCCAGTCCGCCGAGGAGCAGGCCGTACACCGCCGCTGACGCGACGACCGGCCAGACCGGGACCGGCAGCACGAAGTACGAGAACCCGACCGGCGCGATCGCGACCGCGCCGCAGTAGAGCGCGAACCCGATCACGAAGCGCTGCAGGTAGAACTGCCAGGGCACGACCGGCGTCGAGAAGAGGAAGCGCACGTGCCCCGCCGTGCGGTCCTTCGCGACGAAGCCGCTCCCGACGAGCAGCGCGCCGAGCGTGATGCTCAGCCCGAGCAGCGTGCGGCAGAGTGCGAGCACCTCGTCCTGGATGCGCCCCGGCACGCGCACGTCGGCGAGCCCCGCGCGCTGCGCGAGCTCCCAGATCGGGATGCCGACGATGGCGGTGAAGACCAGGAGCGGCACGAGCGCGCGGCCGATCGACTCCTTCGCGTGCCAGCGCGCATAGGCCGCGAGCGTCGCGCCGCTCATCGCGTCACCGCCGAGCGGAACGCTTCCTCGAGCGACGACTCGGCCGGCACCACCGCGCCGACGAGCGCGCCGGCGGCGATCGACGACGCGAGGACGCGGTTGAGGTCGGCGAGGCTCGCCTGCCCCTCGACCGACTCGCCGACGCGCACGCTGCCCTCCCAGGTGCCGAGCACCGCCTCGATGCCGTGGGCGACCTGGATGCGCCAACGCCGGCGCGCGCTCGCGGCGGCGCCCGTGGCCGCCTGCGCGCGCACCTCCACCTCGCGCTGCACACGGCCGTGGTCGATGATCAGCACGCGGTCGCAGAGCCGCTCGAGCTCGTCGAGGTTGTGCGAGGCGATGAGCATCGATCGATCGTCGGCGCGGAGGCCGGTGACGATGTCGCGGAACTTCCCGGTCCAGACGGGATCGAGGCCGTGCGTCGGCTCATCGAACACGACGAGGCGGCGCGGGGTGAGGAGCGCCTGCGCGAGCCCGACGCGCTGCAGGTTCCCCTTCGAGAGCGCGCGCAGCCGCTTGCCGCGGTGCTCCTCTATCCCGACTGCCTCGATCGCGCGCTCGCGCGCCGCGACGCGCTCCGCCGCCGGGACGCCCTGAAGCGTCGCGAGCCGGTCGAGCGTCTCGACGACGTTCCAGTGCGGCGGGAGCGTCATCAGCTCCGGCAGGTACGCGACGCCGTCGCGCTGGATGTAGTCGCGCGGCACGCGGCCGTCCACGCGCACCGTGCCCTCGCTCGGCGCGATGAGGCCGAGCAGCATCGCGATCATCGTGCTCTTCCCGGCGCCGTTGGGGCCGGCGATGCCGACCACCTCGCCCGGCGCGATCGCGAACGAGACGCCGTCGACCGCCCGCGTGGGGCGGCCGAGCAGCGTCCGGTACGTCTTGCCGACGCCCTCGAAGACTATCAGTGGATGATCCGCAGCAGTCCGGCGTCGGCGCTCGCGCGCAGGAAGCTCTCGGCGTCGCGCGTGGGGATGAGGATGCCGGTGAGCGCGAACCCGCGGCGCGCCTCGGCCTGCATGAACTCCTCGAGCGACTTCTCCTTCGCCCCCGAGCTCGCGTCGCGCATCCCGCCGACGATCTGCTCCCAGGTGCCGTCGTAGCGGCGACCGTCGCGGCCGACCACGCGGTGCAGGTCCGGCGGCGCCGCCTTCTGGTCGGTCATCTCGGCCAGCAGCGCGCCGAAGAGCTCGAGCTGCGTGCGCGCCTCCTCCTGCGCGCTCTCGCTCGCCCGTGCCTCGATCTCGGCCAGCATGTCCTCGATCGGGTCCGCCGTGGGCGCGAGCTCGGCGAGCCGCTCCTCCCAGATCCGCAGCGACGGGTCGTCGTCCTTGATCCGCAGGTGCGACTTCTTCAGCTCCATCAGCCGCCAGATGCCGAGCTCGTCCCAGTGCTCCTCGGGCTTGGTGCGCTCGAGGTGGAAGAGCGCGGCCTCGAACTGCTCGCGGTCGTAGAGCAGGTTGCCCAGGTAGATCCGCGCCTCGCTGTGCTCGGGGTCGAGCTGCAGCGCCTTCTTGAGGGTCTCCTCGGCGCCCGCGTCGTCTCCGAGCCGGTGCTGCGCGTAGCCGACCATCGCGACCGCTTCCGCATTCTCCGGCGTCTGCTGCACCGCGACCTCGAAGTACTCCTTCGCCTCGGCGACGAGTCCCTCGCGGAAGAGCGCGCGCCCCACTTGGAGCATGAGCTCGATGTCGTCGGCGTAGCCGAGCTCGAGGATGCGTCGGAAGGACTTGAGCGCCTGCGGCGTCTGCCCGAAACGCAGCAACGTCTCGCCGAGGCCGGCCAGCGCGTCCTCGTGCTCGGGATCGAGGACGAGCGCCTCCTCGAAGGCCTTGCGGGCCCAGGCGAACTCGTCGCGCGCGAGGCGCGCGTAGCCGACGCCGACGTGCAGCTCCACGGCGTTGGGGTAGAGGCCGAGTCCCTCGCGCAGCATCGAGAGGGCTTCCTCGTAGTTCCCCTCGTTGTAGAGCTGATGCGCGCGCTCGTCGTACTCCTCGGAACTCAGGAACGGAGAGGGCATCGGGCGACTGGCCTCGGGCGCAAGGGGTCTCTGCTACAACCTATAAGGTGCTACCCCGGCGGAACAGCCGGAGCGCAGGGGTTCAGGGCGGTGCGGCGAGCGCGACGGCGACCTCCGCCGCGAGTCTGGCATTCTGTTCGAGCAGGGCGAGGTTCGCGGCGAGGGAGCGGCCGGACGTGGCGCGCTCGACTGCGGCGAGCAGGAACGGGGTCACGGCGGCGCCGCGGACGCCCGCGTCGCGTGCCTGCGAGAGCGCGAGCGACACCGCCGCGTCCACTTCGGCGCGGTCGAGCGCGGCGGAAGGGGGCGGCGGCTGCACGACGAGCACCGCGCCCGGGCGGCCGAGCGCGCGCGCCGCGCGCAGCACCGCGGCCACCTCGGCCGGCGAGTCCACGCGCGAGGGCACACGGAGCCCGCTCGTCGCGGCGAAGAAGCCGGGGAACTCGTCGGTGCGGTAGCCGAGCAGCGTGATGCCGAGCGATTCGATCCGCTCGAGCGTGGCGGGGAGGTCGAGGATCGACTTCGCGCCGGCGCAGACGACGACCACGCTCGACCGCGCGAGTTCGGGGAGGTCGGCCGACTCGTCGAACGCGGGCTCGCGGTGCACACCGCCGATGCCGCCGGTGGCGAACACGTCGAGCCCCGCGGCGACGCAGATCGCGAGCGTACCCGCGACCGTCGTCGCGCCGTCGGCGCCGCGGGCGACGGCGACGGGGAGGTCGCGCGCCGAGACCTTGGCGACGCCGTCGCGGCGGAGGAAGCGCTCGAGGTCGTCGCCGTCGAGGCCGACCGTGATCGCGCCGCGGGAGACGGCCGTGACGGCGGGAACGGCACCGGCGCCGGTGATCGCCGCGCGCATCCGGCGGTCGGCGTCGCGGTTCGCCGGGATGGGGAGTCCCTGCGCCAGCACCGAGCTCTCGAGGGCGACGATGGGGCGCCGCGCGTCGCGCGCGGAGCGCACCTCGCGGCCCCACGAGAGCGGTGCGGTCATCGCGCTCCTTCGCGCCGGAACGTCCTCACGACCGCCTCGCCGATGCGGCCCATCAGCACCTGCGCCTCGTGGTCGAGGCGCCAGCTGAGGTCGGCGTTGTCCTTGGTGAGGACGCAGGCGATGACGCGGTCGGGGAGGCGCCAGAGGGCGCACTCGGTGCGGATGCCGTCGTCGGAACCGGTCTTGTGCGGTGACCAGAGGTCGGAGACGTACCGCTGCAGCATCGCGCCATCCTCGTTGTGGGCGAGGATGTCGAGCATCACCGAGTCGGCGCGCGGGTTCACGGCCTGCCCGCGCGCGAGGAGCTCGAAGAGGCGCGCCATCTCGTTGGGCGTCGTGACGCCCAGCCCGTACTTGGCCGACGAATCCGGGGCGACCGAGGCAACGCTGCGCAGGAAGCTCTTGTGATGGATGCGCGTCCGCGGCAGGCCGAGCGTGTCCATCTTCGCCCACACGCGGCGGATCGCGATCCGGTCGAGGATCAGGTTCGTCGCGGTGTTGTCGCTGAGCGTCGTCATCAGCCAGGCGGCGTCGCGGACGGTGATGACCGCGCCGTCGTGCAGGAACTGGAGCTGCCCCGAGCCGCCCACCTTGTCGATCGCCAGCACGGTGAGCGGGTCGTCGAGCGAGATGCGCTGCTGCTCGACGAGCGCGAAGAGCGTGACGAGCACCGGGACCTTCACGAGCGATGCCGTGGGGAAGGGTTCGTCGGCGCGACGGCCGAGCTTCACGCCGCTCTCGAGGTCCCACACCGCGTAGCCGACGACCCCACGATGCGCGGCGGCGAGCGAGTCGAGCGTGCGGTGGAGCCGCGCCGTGTC
>CAZIDS010000011.1:21237-24694 GCA_964537945.1 uncultured Gemmatimonas sp.
TCAGGCGCGGCGGGCGTCGCGGGCCGCGACTGGGCCGGAAGCGACGCGCCCCCCAGCGCGACGGCCAGGAGCGTCGCTGCCAGGGGGCGCATCGGGCGCGGCGCGGTCACGCGTCGGCGAAGTCGTCCGCCTTGCGCGTCTCGACGAGGTCGCGCTCGCGCGCGTCCGGGTCGTAGACGGCGAGGATCTTGATGTTCTCACCGGCGAAGCAGTCGAAGGTCTTCCCCGTGCCGCGCTTGATCACGATCTCGTGGCCGTCCTCGAACTTGAGCACGGCGTTCGGATACTGGTTGTTCAGGTACTGCTTGCGGAGCTTCTTGGGCGGCGTGGGCATCGCGGGGGCTCGAGGGGGAAGGACTACGACGCGAAAGTACCGCCCGGCCATCCGTTAGGTAAGGGCGCGGCTCAGGTCACGCGCGGCCGATTGCCCTCGAACGCCTTCCACGACGCCGTCGCCAGGATGTCGTCGATCTCGCCGACGACGCGCTCGACCTCGTCATCCGTCGTGTAGAAGTGCGGCGCGACGCGGATCCCCGCGCCCGGCCGGTAGTCGATCACCACGTCGCGCGCGAGCAGCGCCTGCGCGACCTCGGCGCCGTGCGGGACGTCGAACGCGACCGTGCCGCCGCGCCGCGTCGCGTCGCGCGGCGCGGAGACCTTGTAGCCGCGCGCGTCGGCGAGCGCGATCAATCGCGCGGTCTGTCGCACGGACTTCTCGCGGATCGCCGCCATCCCCGCCGCGGCCACGATGCGCGGGCCCTCCATCCCGGCGTAGAGCGCCGGCACCACCGGCGTCCCGCCGAGCCAGCGCTGGATGCCGCCGGCGTAGTCCATCCCGTACTCGAACGCGAAGGGACGCTTGTGCGCCTGCCAGCCGGTGAGCGCGGGCTTGAGTCGCTCGCTCGCGGCCGGCGACGCGTACGTGAAGCAGCCGCCGGGCCCGCCGCAGAGCCACTTGAGGACGCCGCCGGTGAGGAAGTCCACGCCGCTCCGCTTCACGTCCACCGGGATCACGCCCACCGAGTGGTAGGCGTCGAGCGAGACGACAGCGCCTACGCGGTGTGCGTGCGCGACGAGCGCGTCGGCGTCGAGGATGAAGGCCGAGCGGAAGGCGACGTGGCTCACCGCGACGAGCGCGGTGCGCTGATCGATCGCGGCGTGGAGCTCCGCCTGGTCGAGCGTGACGCCGTCCTCGCTCGGCACGATCACGACGCGCGCGCCGAGCTTCGGCGCGAGTTCCTCGAAGGCGTAGCGCACGCTCGGGAAGTCGAGGTCGGTCATCACGACCGTATCTCGGCCCTTCGTGAAGTCGATTGCGGAGAGGATCGCGGCCTGGGCCAGCGTCACCGTCGGCGCCATCGCGACCTCGTGGGGCGCGGCGCCGATGAGCGGCGCGATCCGGTCGCCGACCGAGACCGGCATCTCCCACCATCCCTTGGCCCACGCGCGGACGCCCCAGGTGGCCCACTCCTCGGCGTACTCGGCGAGCTTCGCCGGCACGGTGCGCGGCATGGCACCGAGCGAGTTGGAGACCAGGTAGGTGCAGCGCGCGAGGATCGGGAAGTCGTCGCGGAAGCGGAGGAGCGGGTCGGCCATGCGCTCAAAGCTATATCATTCGGCATGGCCTCCATGTCCGGCGCACCCGGATCGAACGGCTCGCTCGTCCTCCCGCCCAAGGTCGCCCTCGTGCTGGGCGGCGGCGGGCTGAAGGGCTTCGCCCACATCGGCGTGCTGCGCGCCTTCGAGGAGCGCGGCATCAGGCCGACCGTCGTCGCCGGGACGAGCATCGGCTCGCTCATCGCCGCGGCCTACGTGACCGGGATGCCGATCGCAGAGATGGAGCGGCGCGCGCTCGACCTCACCAAGCGCGACCTCTTCCGCATCGACCACATCTCGATGGTCACCAAGCGGATGCTCGCGCCGGCGCTCTACCTCGGGAAGCCGCTCGAGCGGATCGTGCGCGACATCGTGCCCGACGGGCGCTTCCGCGACCTTCCGCGCACGCTGCTGGTGAACACGGTGGACCTCGAGAACGCGTCGCAGGTGCTCTGGGGCCTGCCCGGCCTCGACGACGTGCAGGTGTGGGAGGCGGTGTACGCGAGCTGCGCGCTGCCGGGCTTCTTCCCGCCGGGCGTGCTCGGCGGGCGCACCTGCGCCGACGGCGGCATCTCCGACAACGTGCCGGCGCTGGCGGCGAGCCACGGGATGGACGCCGTGATCGCGGTGGACGTCGGCAGCACGAACATCGCGCGGGCGCGGCGGATCAAGGACAAGGGCTTCGCGACGATCTACATGCGTGCCGCGCAGATCATGATGAAGTCGCTGCAGTCGCTGCAGCTGCACCATTGGCGCGGGCCGCCGCTGCTGCTCGTGCGGCCGGCCGTGTGGCACTACAGCTGGTTCTCGTTCGCGCACGTGCGCCGGATGATCGACCTCGGCTACGAGGCGGCGAACGACGCGCTCGACCGCGCCGGCGCGTCGCTGATGCTCGGGGGGATCTGGCCGCGGCGGATGGTGGAGGTGCGTGTGGACCGGCAGCGCTGCACCGGCTGCGGGCTCTGCGCGACGCTCGCGCCGCGCGCGATGACCATCGACGGCGACGGCAAGGCGCAGGTGCTCGTGACGCCGGTCGAGTGGTCGCGCGCCGACGGGGAGTTCGTGCACCAGTGCCCCACGAGCGCGATCACGGTCGAGGCGATCGAGGGGATGGATCGCCGCCAGACAATGGAAATGCCCATCCTCGAGGACGCCGAGTAGATTGGGGGAGGACCTTTCCCTCCCCCATATGGCCTCCCAGAACAGCTTCCGCAGCCGCGACACGCTGACCGTCGACGGGCAGTCGTACACCTACTACCGTCTCGACGCGCTGTCCGGCCTCGCCGGCAACACCGTTGCCCGCCTCCCCTTCTCGCTCCGCGTCCTGCTCGAGAACCTCCTGCGCAACGAGGACGGCGGCTTCGTGAAGCCCGCCGACATCGAGGCGCTCGCGCGCTGGGACGTGAAGAAGCCGGTGGACAAGGAGATCGCCTTCCGCACCGCGCGCGTGCTGCTGCAGGACTTCACCGGCGTGCCCTGCGTGGTGGACCTCGCCGCGATGCGCGACGCGATCGCGAAGCTCGGCGGCGACGCGAAGCGGATCAACCCGCTGCAGCCGGTGGACCTCGTCATCGACCACTCGGTGCAGGTGGACGAGTACGGCGTCGAGGCGGCGGAGCTGCTCAACACGCGGCTCGAATACGAGCGCAACGGCGAGCGCTACCAGTTCCTGCGCTGGGGTGGCACAGCGCTGCGCAACTTCCGCGTCGTGCCGCCGGGCACCGGCATCTGCCACCAGGTGAACCTCGAGTACCTCGGGCAGGTCGCGTTCGTCGGCGAGGAGGACGGGAAGAAGTCGGTCTACTGCGACTCGCTCGTCGGCACCGACTCGCACACGACGATGATCAACGGCCTCGGCGTG
>CAZIDS010000012.1:0-24491 GCA_964537945.1 uncultured Gemmatimonas sp.
CCGGCGATCTCGAGCCGGCCGGCCAGCGCCGCGGCCTCGGCGGCGGGATCGGCGCCGCCGAGCTGCGCGCGGCGCGCGTGCGAGAGCCGGCAGGGGAGCACGATGTTCTCCCGCACCGAGAGGTACGGGATGAGGTTGAACATCTGGAAGACGTAGCCGAGGTGCTCGGCGCGGAATCGGTCGCGCTGTCCGCCCGAGAGCCGGTCGACGCGCGTGCCGAGGATCGTGACCTTGCCCTCGCGCGGCACGAGCACGCCGGCGAGCAGCCCGAGGAGCGTCGTCTTGCCGGAGCCGCTGGGCCCGTGGAGGAAGAGCCGCTCGCCGCGCGCGACGTCGAGGGCGGGAAGGTCGAGGACGTCGCGGCCGCGGCGGTAGGCGAAACGGACGTCGCGCAGCGAGACCGCGGCGTCAGCGGCCGCTGCGCCGCCCGTCGGGCTCACTTCGCCACGTACGGCGACATCGAGAGTCCCTCGATCTGGAACCCGACCTGCCCGTACGGCGAGTCGTAGTTCGTGATCCGCAGAGTGCCTTCCATCCAGACGGCGTCGAACAGCCCGAGCTTCACGCTCTTCTTGCCGAGCATCTGCACGAACGCCATCTGGTTCGGCGGCGGCGGCGGCGTGTGCACGCAGGCGCCGTAGTACGGCACGAGCAGGAACTCCGCGCCCTCCATGTCGGCGTCGTCGAGCGGCACGATGAACCCGGGCACGCGGACGCGCTTACCGTCGAGCTTCTTGAGCGTGTCGGTCTGCTTGCCGGTCTCGTAGTCGAGCCCGCCGAGGAGGCGCCAGTCGATCACCGTCGCCACGGTCGATCCGGCAGCCGGCGCCGCGACGGGCGCCGGCCGCTGCTGCGCGGCGAGGGCGGCGGGCGCGGCGAGGAGGAGCAGCGCGGCGGGAAGGGCGAGTCGGCGGAGCGTCATGCGGAGGATACCCCACTGGAGCGGTGCGGCGGGCGGGCGACCTCTGAAATTACTGCCCTGGCCCGCCGGGCGTTGGGGTGCCCGCGTTCGCTTGTACGCGCGCCCGCGGCGGGGTAGGTTCAGTGCAGACGCAGGACGCCACCGGCGCCCGGCCTTCGATGGCCGGGCGTCGGGCTTTTCTACACCCCGCGAGGCCGTGCCGTCATGATCGAAGCCCTCAAGCAGAAGCTCGGCGACGAAGTCGAGAAGCTCCGGTTCGAGCTCAACGTCACGCTGCCCAACGAGATCCGGAAGGCGGTGGAGCTCGGCGACCTGCGCGAGAACTCCGAGTACAAGTCCGCGCTCGAGCGCCAGGCGTTCGTGCGCGCGCGCCTCGGCCAGCTCGCGCAGCGCCTGGCCAAGCTCACGTCGATCGACGAGTCGCAGATCGCCACCGACGCCGTCGGGCTCGGCTCGCGCGTGGTCGTCGAGGACCAGGACACGAAGACGAAGGAGAAGTATCACGTCATCTTCGGCGACGCCGACGAGTTCGACGAGGAGCAGGTGACGATCGCGTCGCCGATCGGCCGCGCGCTCTTCGGCAAGAAGCTCGGCGAGGTCGCGCTGCTGAAGCTCCCCGCGCGCACCCGCAAGCTGAAGCTCGTCAAGCTCGTGACGATCCACGAGGACGACGAGGGCTAGGCGCGCTCCGCGGCGAGGGTGCCGGCGAGGCGCCCGCGCCAGGCGAGGAACCCGAGCGTGAGCAGCGTCCCGGCGAAGGCGAGCGCCATGTCCCTCTGCGCGTCGAATGGGTCGCCCTGCGTCCCGAGATAGGCCGCGCCCAGGTCCCCGCCGAACGCCTCGGCGGCGAGCCATTCGATGGTCTCGTAGATGACCGCGTGCGAGTTCATGAAGAACAGCGGCATCAGGAACCGCCAGATGCCCGTCGGCGGCGCCTTCGCGGCGAACAGTTCCACCACCGCGGGCGTGACGAGCACGCCGTAGAGGAAGTGCACCGCGCGGTCGAACATGTTGCGCTCGAAGCCGAGCGCGCCGTCGATCGAGACCCCGAGGAGCGAGCGTCCCCACGCGTCGTACGGCACGAGCGAGTAGGTGTAGTGCGCCCCGAGCTCGTGGAGCATGAAGAAGGCGAAGAGGCACGTGTACGCGCCGTTCGAGAAGCGGAGGTCGCGCCAGGTGAGCACGAGCAGCGGCACCGACGCCGCCACGAGCGCGTTCTCGAGCAGCCAATCCTGCCGGAAGTGCGGCGCGATCCCGAGGAGCGCCGTCCACGCGAGGAGCGCGGCCAGCAATGCGGCGGGGTAGCGCGCCTCGCGCGTCACGGCGCCGCGCGGTCCCCCGGCGCGGGCTCGGCGAGCGCCTCCCGCAGCGCGGCGTTCAGGGCGCCGTCCTCCGCGGTGACCGGTCCCACGTGCCGCCACCGCAGCGTGCCGTCGCGGCCGATCAGGTAGCTCGCCGGCACGCCGAGCGCGAGGAAGGTCGTGCTCACGCGGTCGTCCGGGTCGTACCAGAGCGTGTAGGTCGCGCCGAGCGCGCGCGCGTACTCGGCGACGCGCGCGCGGTTCTCGTCGGCATCGATGCTCACGCCGATGATGCGGAGCCCGGCCGCCTCGTGCCGCTGGTGCAGCGTCTCGAGTGCCGGGATCTCCTGGCGGCACGGCTTGCACCAGGTCGCCCAGATGTTCACGAACACCACCGCGCCGCGCTGGTCGGCGATGGACGCCCGCGTACCGTCGGCGAGCTGCGCCGCATATGCGGGAGCCGGTGCGCCGACGGCCACGGCGGGCTTCGCGTCGCCGCCGCAGCCCGCGGCCGCGGCGAGCGCGGCGACGGTGACAGCGCGGGCCAGCGGACGGGCCGCGATCAATCGAGCCTCACCCGCGCGCGCTTCACCTGCACCGCGCTCGGCCGGCCGGGGATCGTGTAGGCGATCAGCACGCCGTCGCCCATCCGCGCCATCCGCGGGAAGCCGCTCGCGCGCGCGCCGCTCGACGGGCTCACCACGACGGCGGGCATCACGGTGCCGTCACGCTTCACCACGCGCAGCTTGACCGATGCCGTGTCGCCGCCGGAGCGCTCGATCCAGCTCACGAGCGCGGCGTCCCCCGAGAGGAGTTCGATGTCCACGCGACCGGCGGGATTGCCCTCGTCCACGCGCACCGGCGCCGAGAAGGCCGCGCCCGCGTCGGTCGAGAACGCGACGCGCACGCGCGACGTGTCCTGTGCGCCGGTGAACCAGGCGACCGCGACGGTGTCGCCGAGCGCACTCGCCTGCGGGCCGTTCACCGGGCAGTAGTCGATCTTCCATCCGTCCGCGTGCAGCGGCGCCGGCTCCGTCCACGTGCCGTCCACGAGGCGCAGCACCGACATGTCGCGGATCTCGTCGTCGCTGCGGTCGCGGTAGACGACCACCGGGCCCTTCGTCGTCTGCACGGCGGTCGTCTGGCAGCAGTCGCACGTGCGCGGGTCGATCGTCGTCGTGGTGACGGTGCCACCGCTCCAGGTCGCCCACGCGAGCGACATCGCGCCGCCGTTCCCCTCCTCCGCCTCGCGCTGCGCTGCGTGCGCGGAGTGTGCGCGCGCGGCCGCGGCGAGCGCCGCCGGCGAGCCGTCGAGCAGCACCACGCCCGCGCCGCCGTTCGCGTCGGCGAGGACGGTCACGAAACCATGCTCCGCCGCGACGTTCGCGGCGTGCGGGAGGACGCTCTCGCCCCAGCTCGCACCGCCGTCGCCGGACGCGGCGAGGCGCACGTCGTACGCGTACTTGCCGCCGGGCGTGCGCTGCAGCCAGTGCGCGAGCAGGCGGCCGTCGCTGAGCGGCTGCACCGAGGGGAAGTCGGCCCAGTTCACCATCAGCTCGCGCCCCTTCACCACGTCATGCGTCGCGCCCCACGCGCCGTCGGCGCCGAGCACCGCGACGCGCAGCGCGCTCGTCGAGTCAGCGCCGCGCTCGAGCCAGCTCATCACCATGCGGCCGTCGGCGGCGCGGGAGACGAACGGTTCGGCCGCGTCGCCCGCGGTCGGGGCGGGCAGTGCCTCGAGCGTGATCGGGTCGGGCCGCTCGCAGGCGGCGACGAGGAGGAGCGCGCCGAAGGCGGCGCGCAGGGCGAGGCGCGGCATGGGTGTGCGGGCTGGGGTCCGGTCGAAACCTCACCCCGCCCGGCGGGCGGGTCAACGCATCACGCGTCGATCGTGAACACGCGCGCGGCGTCCCGCTCGAACTCGCTCACCGCCTCGCGCTGGCCCGCGTCGGTCCAGTGCAGCGGCACGGCCATGATCTCGGCGACGCGTGCCGCGACGCCGCGGCCGTTGTCGCGGCGCTCGAACGCGAGCGTCGTGCGGCGCATCAGCACGTCGCTCACGGTCTCGGCGAACTCCTGCTTCACCGCGTGCAGCACGTCGCGCTCGGACCACGGCTGCGCCGGGTCGAGGGGGATGTCGTCGACGGCGCGCTCGGGGCGCTGACCCGGCAGCGGCGCGGTCGCGGTGTCGCAGCGGCGGACGCGCGCGCCGAGCTGTCGCACCACGACGTCGGTGCACTGTTCGGCCATGGCGCGGTAGGTCGTGAGCTTGCCGCCGGTGATCGAGACGACGCCGCGCTTCGAGGTGCGGATCGCGTGCTCACGCGTCATCGACGACGGCTCGCCGGGCCGGCCCTTCGCGACGAGCGGGCGGATCCCCGCCCAGGCGGCGACGACGTCGTCGTCGGTGAGCCGCGCCTGCGGGAAGAAGCGGTTGCACGCATTGAGCAGGTAGCGCACGTCGGCGCGCGAGGCGCGCACCTCGGCCGGGTGCTCGGCCGTCGCCGTGTCGGTGGTGCCGATGATCGTGTGCGTGCCCGCGGGCAGCGTGAACATCACGCGGCCGTCGTCGGGCGAGAGCATCGTCACCGCGGCGCGGTTGCCGACGCGCGCGGCCGGCACCGCGATGTGCACGCCCTTCGTCCCGCGGACCGCCGGGCCGCGCGTCTCCTCCTCGAGCTTCGCGATCTCGTCGGTCCACGGGCCGCAGGCGTTGAGGACGACGCGCGCCTGCACGCGGACCTCGCCGCCGCCGAGCCGGTCCTTCACGACGGCGCCGTCGGCGCGGCCCTCCTTCGAGAAGGTTAGCGCCGTGACGCGGGCGTGGTTGAGCACCGTGGCGCTCGCGTGCGCGGCGTCGATCGCGTTCGCGAGCGTCAGGCGCGCATCCTCGGTCGCGGCGTCCCAGTACTGCGCGCCTCCCCTGAGGCCCTCGGCGCCGAGCATCGGCTCCTCGGCGAGGATGCCGTCGCGCGAGAGCCGGCGGTGGCGGCCGACGTTGCGGAAGAGCGCGAGCAGGTCATAGAGCGTGAGGCCGGCAGCGAGCTTCCAGCGCGGCACGCGCGCGCCCGCGTAGACCGGCCACGTGAAGCGCAGCGGCCGCACGAGGTGCGGCGCGAGCGCGAGCAGGCGCCGCCGCTCGCGGCTCGCCTCGAACACGAGGTGCAGCCAGCCGTGCTCGAGGTAGCGCACGCCGCCGTGCACGAGTCGTGACGAGCGGCTCGACGTCCCCGACCCGATGTCGTCCTGCTCGACCAGCGCCACCGCGAGGCCCCGCCGGGCCGCGTCGCGCGCGATCCCCGCCCCGGTGATCCCCCCGCCGATGACCAGCAGGTCGAACCGCCGGTCGCCCAGCTCCGAGAGCCGCTGCGCGCGGCGCGGGATGTGGGGGGTGCTCATGGCGGATATCTTAACTCCATGCCCATCTACGAGCCGGGGCGGCGCGTGGCGATCATCGCCGGCGTCCGCACCCCCTTCGCCAAGTCGGGCACCGGTCTGAAGACCCTCAATGCGATCGAGCTCGGCAAGATCGCGGTCAGCGAACTGGTGCACCGCACCGATCTCGACCCCAAGTCCGTCGACCTGCTGACGTTCGGCACGGTCCTCCCATCCGTCCTAGCGCCGAACATCGCGCGCGAGATCGCGCTGATGCCGCTGCTGCCGAAGGGCGTGCAGGCCTGGAGCGTCTCGCGCGCCTGCGCCTCGGCCAACCAGGCCATCACCGACGCCGCCGACCAGATCGCGCTCGGCCATGCGAGCATCGCGATCGCCGGCGGCGCCGAGTCGCTCTCGAACGTCCCCATCCTCCACTCGCGGGGCTTCTCCGACGCACTCGTCGCCGCGAGCAAGGCCAAGTCGCTCGGCCAGCGCGTGCAGGCCTTCGCGAAGGTGCGCCCGAAGGACTTCATCCCGATCACCCCCGCGATCGCCGAGCCGACCACCGGCGAGACGATGGGGCAGTCGGCCGAGAAGATGGCGAAGCTGAACGGCATCTCGCGCGAGGAGCAGGACGCGTTCGCGCTCGCGTCGCACCTGAACGCGGCGAAGGGCACCGCCGACGGCCGCCTCACCGCCGAGATCGTGCCGGTGATGCTGCCGCCGCGTTACGACGCGGCGATGACCGCCGACAACGGCATCCGCCCCGACACCACGGCCGAGGCGCTCGCCGGCCTCAAGCCCGTCTTCGACCGCCGCTACGGCTCGGTGACGGCGGGCAACGCGTCGCCGCTCACCGATGGCGCGGCCGCGGTGCTGCTGATGCGGGAGGACGCGGCCAAGGCCGCCGGCTACCAGCCGAAGGCGTTCATCCGCGGCTACGCGTATGCGGCGCTCGACCCCGGCGAGCAGCTGCTGCAGGCGCCCGTGCTCGCGGCGCCGGTCGCGCTCAAGCGCGCGGGGCTCACCCTGAAGGACATGGACCTCGTCGAGATGCACGAGGCCTTCGCGGCACAGGTGCTCTCGAACCTGCGCGGCTTCGAGAGCCAGCACTGGGCCGAGCGTGCGGGCTTCTCGTCGCCGGTCGGCGCCGTGGACCGCACGAAGCTGAACGTGATGGGCGGTTCGATCTCGATCGGCCATCCCTTCGGCGCGACCGGCGCCCGCGTGACGACGACGCTCGTGAACGAGCTCGCGCGCCGAGGCGGCCAGTTCGGCCTGATGACCGTCTGCGCGGCCGGCGGGCTCGGCTTCGCGATGGTCGTGGAGCGCGCATGACCACCACCGCTGCAGTCCGCCTCGAGGTCGTCGACGGCGTCGCCGTGATGACGCTCGACCTCCCCGGCGAGTCGGTGAACAAGTTCTCTCCCGCGGTGATCGAAGAGTTCGCGAAGCACATCGACCGGATCGAGCAGGACGCGTCGATCAGCGCCGCCGTGCTCCTCTCGGGCAAGAGCGGCAACTTCATCGCCGGCGCCGACATCGACCAGTTCCTCGAGTGGCAGTCGGCCGCCGACGCCGCCAAGGCGAGCGCGTTCGGCCACGCGATGTTCCACCGGATCGAGAAGGGTCGCGTCCCGGTCGTGTGCGCCGTGGACGGCGCCTGCCTCGGCGGCGGCCTCGAGTTCGCGCTCGCGTGCGCGTACCGCATCGCCGCCGACACGCCGAAGACGATGTTCGGCCTCCCCGAAGTGAAGATCGGGCTCATCCCGGGGGCCGGCGGCACGCAGCGGCTGCCGAAGCGCGTCGGGCTGCAGGCCGCGCTCGACATGATCCTCACCGGGAAGAACGTCCGCGCGAAGAAGGCGCTGCAGATCGGCCTCGTCGACGAGATGGTGCATCCGAGCATCCTGCGAACGATCGCGATCACGCGCGCGAAGGAACTCGCCGCCGGCGGCATCCCGCGCCAGCGGGAGAGCCGGCACCACGGCGCGAAGGAGATCCTGCTCGACGACAACCCGATCGGGCGCGCCGTCGTCTTCCGCCAGGCGCGCGAGACGACGATGAAGAAGTCGGGCGGCCACTACCCGGCGCTGATGGCGGCGATCGAGGCCGTCGGCGCCGGGTTCTCGGCGAGCTCCGAGGCGCACGGCTACGCCGAGGAGGCGCGCCTCTTCGGCGAGATGGCGATGTCGCCCGTCTGCCGCGAGCTGCTCTTCCTGTTCTACGCGACGACGGCCCTCAAGAAGGACACCGGGCTCCCCGCCGGCGCCACCGCGACGCCGGTCGACCGCGTCGCCGTGCTCGGCACCGGCTTCATGGGCGCGGGCATCGCCGCGGTGAGCGTGATGCAGGACGTGCCGGTGCGGTTCAAGGACACCGACGCGACGCGCGTCGCGAAGGGCGTCGCCGCGGTGCGCGACGTGATCCGGGACGGACTCACCAAGCGGCGCATCACGCGCCAGCAGTTCGAGGACCAGGTCGGCCTCGTCGCCGGCACCACCGAGTACACCGGCTTCGGCCGCGTGCCGCTCGTGATCGAGGCGGTCTTCGAGGACCTCAAGGTCAAGCAGGCGGTGCTGCGCGAGACCGAGGCGAAGCTCTCGCCGACCGCGATCTTCGCGACCAACACGAGCACGATCCCGATCGCGAAGGTGGCCGAGGCGAGCGCGCGGCCCGAGCGCGTGATCGGCATGCACTTCTTCTCGCCGGTCCACAAGATGCCGCTGCTCGAGGTGATCACGACGCCGCGCACCGCGCCGGACGTCGCCGCCACCGTCGTCGAGTACGGCCGGCGGATCGGCAAGACGGTGATCGTCGTCAACGATTCGCCCGGCTTCTACGTGAATCGCATACTCGCGCCCTACGTCAACGAGGCGGGGAAGCTCCTCGACGAGGGCACGGCGGTGGACGCGATCGACCGGGCGATGACGGCCTTCGGCTTCCCCGTGGGGCCGATCAACCTCATCGACGAGGTCGGGCTCGACATCGCCGGCAAGTCGGGGGCGATCATGGCCGAGGCGTTCGGCGGACGCATGCAGCCCAGCGACGCGCTCGTGAAGGTCCTCGGCGCCGGCCGCCTCGGGCGGAAGGGGAAGCAGGGCTTCTACGCGTACGACGAGAAGGGCAAGCGCGACGGCGTGGACGAGAGCGTCTACCAGCTCTATGCCGGCGGCGCGAAGCGGCGCGAGGTGGCGAAGGAGGAGATCCAGCGCCGCCTCTCGCTCGCGATGGTGAACGAGGCGGCGCGCTGCCTCGAGGAAGGCATCGTGCACTCGGCGCGCGACGGCGACATCGGCGCGGTGTTCGGCATCGGCTTCCCGCCCTTCCGCGGCGGACCGTTCCGCCACGCGGACGCGGTGGGCCTCGCCGAGCTCGTGCGGCAGCTCGAGACGCTCGATGCGCAGCACCCCGGCCGCTTCACGCCGGCGGCGATCCTGAAGCGGATGGCGACCGAGGGACGGACCTTCTACCCGAAGAGCGGAAAGCCCGTATGAGAACCGGATCGATGCTGAAGGATGAAGGTCGAAGGGTCACGACGTGCGTGATGCTGCTCGTTGGCCTACTCCTTCACCCTTCAGCCTCCAGCGCGCAGCAGACGCGGGCCGAGGCGACGAACTACGTCTCCACCTCGAGCCATGCCGACGTGATCGCCTTCCTCGACTCGCTCGAGAAGCGCGCGCCCGGCGCCTGGCTGCGCGGCACGATCGGGTCCTCGCCGCAGGGCAAGCCGCTCCCGTACGTCGTCGTCTCGCGCCCGCTCGTGCGCACGCCGGCCGAGGCGCGCGCGAGCGGCAAGCCGGTCGTGTACGTGCAGGGCAACATCCACGGCGGCGAGGTGGAGGGGAAGGAGGCGCTGCAGGCGCTGCTCCGCGACCTCGTCACGGCGCGCGGCCCGAACGCGCTCGACTCGATCATCCTCATCGCGGTGCCGATCTACAACGCCGACGGCAACGATGCGTGGGGACCGCAAGCGACGCAGCGCAGTGAGCAGGATGGCCCCGAGACGGTGGGCCAGCGGCCGAACGGGCAGCAGCTCGACCTCAATCGCGACTACATCAAGCAGGAAGCGCCCGAGTCGCAGGCGTCGCTGCGGATGTTCGCCGCGTGGGATCCCGACGTGTTCGTCGACCTGCACACCACCGACGGCTCGTACCACGGCTACGCGCTGACGTATTCGCCGTCACTGCATCCCGCCGCGATGGAAGGCGCGCTCGCGCCCGCCGGCCCGTGGACGCGCGACACGCTGCTGCCGGAGCTCCGCGCGCGTGTTCGTGAGCGCCGCGGCTTCGAGACCTTCGACTACGGCAACTTCACCGGGCCGAACAACGGACGTGAGGACGGCGCCTCGCTCGCCAAGGGCTCGTGGGTCACGTACGAGCACAAGCCGCGCTTCGGCACCAACTACTACGGGCTGCGCAATCGCGTGAGCGTGCTCAGCGAGGCCTACTCGCACGACCCGTTCGAACGCCGCGTGAAGGCGACCTACGCGTTCGTCGGCGAACTCCTCTCGTACGTCGGCGACAAGGCCGCGACGGTCACCGCGCGCACGCGCGGCGGCTCGGCGGCCCTCGCGCGCGGCGCCACGGCCCCCGTGCCGATCCGCGCGCAGATGACGACGAAGCCCTTCACCATGCCGGTGCTGGTCGAGCCGCTCATCCCGATGGGCGACACCGTGCGCCACGAGGCGGGCGTGCGCCGCGGCTTCCGGCGCTCGCGCGTCTTCGCACCCGTGCCGATGCCCGTCTACGACCGCTTCGAGGCGACGCTCACGCAGACGCTCCCCGAGGCCTGGCTGCTCGATTCGTCGATGACGCCGGTCGTCGAACGACTGCGCGCGCACGGCGTCACGGTGCAGCGCCTGACGCGGCCGTGGAGCGGCCGCGGACAGGCCTTCACCATCGACTCGCTCGTGAAGGCGCCGCGCCCCTTCCAGGGCCACAACGAGGTGCGGCTCGAGGGACGCTGGACCGAACAGCGCCTCTCCGCGACCCGCGGCGCATACCTCGTGAGCGGCAGGCAGGCGCTCGCGATCCTCGCCGCGATCCTCCTCGAGCCGCAGAGCGACGACGGCCTCACCACGTGGAACGTCCTCGACGACAAGCTCGCCGTCGGCGCCACGCACCCCGTGCGCCGCGTGCTCGATCCCGTCACGGGGGCGCGCTGACGCTCCCCCGCCGCCGATGAGCCGCTTCCTCCCGCCCGACCACGCGAAAGGCGACGAGCGCACCATCGGCGGCTACCGGGCGGTCCACGCCCGTCCCGCCGCCTTCGACGGCGCCGACGGCATCTCCTACAGCGTCGAGATCCTCTCCGACCGCGTCGACGCGCCCGAGGGCGCGTTCGGCGCGTTCTTCCTCTTCGTGCAGTGGAAGAAGCTCGGTGGACAGGGCGTCGAGGGGCACCTCGAGAGCGGCTTCCTCGCCCACGGCGGGGATTCGCGGGCGGCCAAGGAAGCGCTCGGCGCGATGCGCGTCGAGGAGGTGCAGCGCATCCTCGACGCACTCATCCGCGCGCGCGACGAGGCGGCGCGCGACGCCGCACGGCGCGCCGCCGAGCGCCAGGACTGGGACGACGAGGGCGCGTCGTGAGCGTGTCCGCGCCGGCGCGCGCGATCGTGATGGAGGGGACCGGCGGCGTCTGGCTCGTCCGCACGGTCGCGGGCGCCGAGCACGAGGCCGCGCTCGCCGGCCGCCTCAAGCAGGAGGAGCGCGGCACGCGCAAGCTCGCCGTCGGCGACCACGTCACCGTCGAGCCGGACGAGCGCGGCCGGCACTGGCGCATCACCGCCATCGAGGAGCGCACGAGCGTGCTCGCGCGCCGCGAGCCCGGCGGCCGCCACGGTGAGCGCGTCCTCGCCGCGAACATCGACCAGGTCCTGGTCGTGTTCGCGGTCGTGAAGCCCGAGCCACACCCGCGGATGATCGACCGCTTCCTCGTGATCTGCGAGGCGAACGACCTCCGCGCGCACCTCGTCATCAACAAGGTCGACCTCGCCGTCGACTCGGCGGTCGTCGACGAGCTCGCCGCGCCGTACGTCGCGGCCGGCTACCCCGTGCACCGCACCAGCGTGAAGCGCGGCGACGGCCTCGAGGAGATGCGGCGCGAACTGCACGGGCGCGTCACCGCCGTCACCGGGCCGAGCGGCGTCGGCAAGAGCTCGCTGCTGAACGCGCTCCACCCCACCCTCGGGCTGCGCACGCAGGAGATCTCCGAGTCGGTCAACAAGGGGCGCCACACGACCGTCGGCGCCAAGCTGATCGCGCTCCCCGACGGCGACGAGGGGTATCTGGTGGACACCCCCGGCCTGCGCGAGGTCGGGATGTGGGGGCTCGTCACCGGCGCCCTCGACCAGTGCTTCCCGGAGTTCGCCCCGTTCATGGGCGAATGCCGCTTCCAGGACTGCAAGCACGACGCCGAGCCGGGGTGCGCGGTGCGCGCCGCCGTCGAGGCCGGCACGGTCAAACCTTCGCGCTATGAGAGCTATCTCAAGCTCAGGACCGAACTGACCGAGGCGGACAAGGCATGGTGAAGGCAGGCAGCACCCGGATCACGTCCCGCGCGACCGCGACCACGCTCGCGCTTGCCGCGACACTCTGCGCGAGCCTCGGCGCGACGCTCGCCGCGCCCGCGCGAGCACAGACCGTCCCCGCCGGTGCGCCCGGCAAGGCCGCTTTCGACGAGGGCGTGCGGCTCATGCGCGCGAACGACGCCGGCAAGGCGGAGAAGCAGTTCGAGCGCGCCGTCGCCGCCGACGACCGGAACGCCGTCTATCACCTCTGGCTCGGCAACGCGGTCGGCCAGCAGGCGCAGGACGCGAGCGTACTCCGCCAGCCGTTCCTCGCGCGTCGGCTCAAGGCCGAGTTCGAGCGCGCCGTCGCGCTCGACCCCGGCCTGCTCGATGCCCGCGACGGGCTGATCAGCTTCTACATGCGCGCGCCCGCCGTGATGGGCGGCGGCGAGGACAAGGCGCGGCTCCAGCAGCAGGAGATCGCCAAGCGCGACGCCTACCGCGGCCACATCGCCGCGGCGAACATCGCGACCATCAAGAGCGACACCACCGGCGCCGAGCGCGAGCTCCGCGCCGCGATCGCCGCCGCGCCCGACTCGGTGCGCGCGGTGATCAACCTCGCGCAGCGCCAGCAGGCGTGGGGCCGCGTGCCCGCCGCCTTCGCGACGCTCGACGAAGGACTCAAGCGGCGGCCGGACGACATCGCGCTCCGGTTCCAGGTCGCGCGCATGGCCGCCATCACGGGCCAGCAGCTCCCGCGCGCCGAACAGCTGCTGCGCGCGCTGATCGCCGCGCCGGATTGGGAGGCCGCGAACCTGCGGCCGTCGAAGGCGGCCGTGCATTTCCGGCTCGGGATGGTGCTCGAGAAATCCGGACGGAAGCCCGAGGCGAAGGAGAGCTACGAGCGCGCGATCGCACTCGACCCGAACCTGCAGGCGGCCAAGGACGCGCTCGCCGCCATGAGGTAGGCGCTCAGGGCGCCAGCCGCTCGATCCGCCACGCGCCGCCGTCGGGTGAGTACCGGAGGCGGTCGTGCAGCCGGCTCGGCCGCCCCTGCCAGAACTCGTACGCGTCGGGCGTGACGCGATAGCCGCCCCAGTGCGGGGGCAGCGGCACCGAGTCGCCCGGATACTGCGCATCGAGTTCGGCGTGCCGCGTCTCCAGTGACGCGCGGTCCGCGATCACGCTGCTCTGCGTGCTGGCCCACGCGCCGAGCCGGCTGCCGCGCGGCCGCTGCCGGAAGTAGCGCTCCGACTCCTCTGCGCTCACGCGCGTCACGGCCCCCTCGATGCGCACCTGGCGCTCGAGCGCGCTCCACCAGAAGCAGAGCGCCGCGCGCGCCCCGGCGCGCTCGAGCTCGCCGCCCTTGCGGCTGCGGTAATCCGTGAAGAAGACGAAGCCGCGCGCGTCCGCCTCCTTCAGCAGCACCATCCGCGCGCTCGGGTTCCCGCGTGCGTCGCACGTCGCGAGCGTCATCGCGTTCGGCTCGTGCACCTCGGCGCCGCGCGCCTGCGTGAACCAGCGGTGGAACTGCGCGAGCGGGTCCGGTGCGACGTCGCCCCGGTCGAGGGACTCGCGGCGGTACTCCTCGCGGAGGTCGGCGATGCTCATGCCGGAATTCCGCCTCGCCGCCACCGCGGGGCAAGTCCGCGCCTCCCGGACGGCGCGCCCGGCTTCCCCTGAGGGCGCGCCCCCGCGCGGGCCCGTCGAGGAACCTTTGCCTTCAGGGGGGATTTGTGTGACGTTCCCATGATGACCGACACCCCCGCGCCTCCCGCGGCGCCGAAGGAGTTCAGTGACGCCGCCCTGGGCGCCATGGACGACGTCTACCGGTTCGCGCGGTCGCTGACGAAGGACGCGGCCGACGCCGAGGACGTCGTGCAGGATACGTACCTGCGCGCCTTCCGGTCGTGGCGCACCTTCCAGCCCGGGACCGACATCAAGCGGTGGCTCTTCACGATCGCGCGCAACGCGTTCCTCCGGTCGCGCGAGAAGGGGCACCGCGAGGTGACGCTCGACGACGACGCGTCGGCGGTCGTCGAGGCGAACCGCGCGCAGGAAGCCTGGGTGCGCGGCGGACTCGACCCGATCCTCGACCAGGCGGACGTCGGTCCGGCCATCACGGCCGCGATCGCCGGCCTCCCCGAGGCGTTCCGGAGCGTCGTCACCCTGGTCGACGTCGAGGACCAGCCGTACGAGGCCGCCGCCGACGTGCTCGGCATCCCGGTCGGCACCGTGCGGTCGCGGCTGTTCCGCGGCCGCAAGCTCCTGCAGGAACGCCTCGCCCAGCATGCCCGCGACGCCGGCCTCGCGCCGTCCCGCCCAGCACGGAGTCCCGCATGATGCAGCAACCGCAGGGGTCCGGCGCGCCGAAGGAGCGCGTCGACTGCGACTCGGCCCTCGACCAGCTCTTCGCCTTCCTCGACGGCGAGCTCGACGGTGACCTCGAGCAGCGGCTCGAGGCGCACGTCGCCCGCTGCAAGCACTGCTTCGAGCGTGCCGATTTCGAGCGCCGCTTCCTCGCCGCGCTCAAGCAGGCGAAGGAGTGCGCCGAGTGCTGCCCGAAGGAGCTGCGGGAACGGGTCCTCGCCACGCTGCGCGCGGAGGGGCTCGAGGCGTGACCGTCCCCGAGGGGACGCAGGCGCACCGTACGGAGGCGAAGCGCATCACGGCGATGCGCGCGGCGGTGCTCACCGTGAGCGATTCGCGCACGGAGGAGACCGACGAGTCGGGCCGCTACCTGCGCGAGGCGCTCGCGGGCGCCGGGCACGCGGTGCACGCCTCCGCCCTGCTCCCCAACGACGAGGCGCGCGTGCGCGCCCAGCTCGTCGCCTGGCTCGGCCGCGACGACCTCGACCTGATCGTCGTGACCGGCGGCACCGGGCTCGGCTCGCGCGACCGCACCATCGAGGTGGTGCGGCCCCTGCTCGAGAAGGAGCTCCCCGGCTTCGGCGAACTCTTCCGGATGCTCGGCTTCCAGGAGCAGGTCGGCGTCGCGGCGATCCTCTCGCGCGCGACGGCGGGGAGCGCGCAAGGGAAGCTCGTCGTGTCGCTCCCCGGTTCGCTGGCCGCATGCCGCCTGGCGATGGAGCGCATCATCCTCGTCGAAGGCGCGCACGCGCTGCGGGAACTGCGGCGGTGAGACGGGGATGAAGGCGGAAGGATGAAGGATGAAAGAAGCGAAGCGGGCCCGGCGATCCATCGCCGGGCCCGCTCCTTTCAACCTTCAACTTTCATCCTTCATCCGCAGTCCTAGCACCCCGGCCCGGCGAGCGCCGCATCGTTCGCGCGAGCGCGGACGAGGCACTCGGCCTGCGGCACCGGCATCACGATCGCACGGAAGTGCGCATTGACGCCGGTCGTCAGGTCGAGCGGGAGCTGGCCGATGCGGCCGAAGCGGCGATGATCGACCCAGCGGTGCCCCTCGGACAGCAGCGAGAAGCGGCGCTCGTAGAGCAGCGCGTCGGTGAAGACCGCGTCGCTCGAGGCCGCCGTCGCCCCGACCGCGCCGATGCCGGCGCCGCCGGAGGTGGTGCGCACCTGCTGGAGGTCGGTGATCGCGCCCGCCTTGTCGGCGCCCGTGAACCAGCGGATCTCCGCATCGAGGAGCAGGAGCTCTTCGTTGCGGATCACCGGGACCGGGGTCGAGTTGGTGGCGAACCGGTTCATCGACAGGTCGGTGGCGATGCCGAGGCCCTGCGGCGCATTGCGCGGGACGGCGAGCACGGTCCACTTGGACGCGCGCGCGTCACCCGCCACGATGTCGGTCGCATAGCTCGGGTGCACCAGGTAGTCCGCGTTCTGGCCGACGCCGTTGGTCGCGTCGCCAGTCGCGGTCGAGTACGGGTGATACACGCCGACGTTCATCTGCGCCGCCGAGTTGGCCGTGCGGTTGAGGAACGAGGCCGCGATCGCCGTCTGCGCCCGCGTGTACGCCGCACCGCCGCCGCCGCGCGTGGCGTAGTAGACCGCCGCGCGGGCCATGATGGCACGGTTGAACTGCCGGAACGTCGCCGGGGTGTTGAAGCCGGCGAAGCCCGAGTGCAGCACGAACGGGAAGGCCGCCCCGCCCGCGCCGAGCTCGGTGTCCGCCTGGTCGAGCGTGTTCAGGATGTAGCGGTACACGGAGTCCCGCGACACGAACGGCGCCAGGTCGGACGCGTTCAGGTTGATCTGCACCACGGCGCCCAGCGAGTCACGCCCGGAGATGACGTACAGCAGCTCCAGGGCCTCGAGGGTGCGCGCCCATCCCATCGCCGACGACTTGTCGGCGGCCGAGAGGGTCGTGCTGCCCGTCACGACGTTCTTGAAGTTGAAGATGTCGCGCAGGTTGCCGTAGTTGCCGCCCCAGACGCCGGTCGCGAACCCCGACGGGTCGAGCTTGTTCTGGCCGGCAAGGCCGATCAGGTAGTGCGAGGTGTTGCGGCCCTCGTTCGGCGTGTAGATGTAGCCCTCACGGCCGAAGCGGGCGACGGTGGTGATGTAGCCACCGAGGCCGCCGCGCAGCTGGCGCTGGATGCCGGTGGCCTGCAGCTGCAGGGCGCCCGGGTCACCGCCCGCGCCCGAGACGGTCGGCGAGTTCGGATTGCCGACGCCCAGTGCATCGGCACTGCAGGCGGCGACGGCGAACGTCGCGCCCACGAGGCCGATCAGAAGTCCCTTCTTCATTGGTTTCCTCATTGGAATAGTCGTCAGTGGATGGTCGAGGGACTCTTAGTAGCCGAGGTCGACGCTGAAGAAGAACTGACGGCTCGTCGGGAAGGGCGCGAGGTCGATGAACCGGTTGAAGTTCGTGTTGCCGAAGTTGTTGAACTCCGGGTCATACGACCAGTAATCGGTCTTGGTCCAGAGGTTGCGGCCGCTGAGGCTCACGCGGAGGTCCTTCGCGCCCTTGAGGTAGCGGTTCACGAAGGCGGTCGGCGCCTGGTACGACACCGTGATCTCGCGGAGCTTCAGGTACGTGCCCGGCTGGATGTAGATGCGGCTGTCGCCGGCCGAGAACGTGTCGTAGTAGCGGTAGAGGCCCTTCGTCGTGCCGTTGAACGGCTCGTCGAAGTCGCGGCTGTTGCCGCCCTCGTCCCACAGGTTGTTCGTCATGTCGGAGACGAGGCCGCCATTGCGCCAGTCGATCAGCGTCGAGACGGTCCAGCGCCCGTACGTGAAGTCGTTGCTGAACTGCGTCTGGTGGTACGGGTTGGCGTCGCCGACGATGGTGTCGCGCACCGCGCCGCCCGCGCCGAGCGGGGCGTTCGCCCACACCAGCGTCGAGCGCTGGCCGGAGGCGATGCGGTTGCGGCCGTACGTGGCGCCGAACGAGCCCGGCACCGCGAAGTCCGGCACGATCTGCCCGTTCACGAGCAGGTTGTCCACCACCTGCTTGTTGGACGTGTAGTTGATGCGCGACGTCCAGGTGAACTCCCCGCGCTGGTACGGGATGCCGCTGAGGCCGAGCTCCCAGCCCTTCACCGACATCTGGCCGCCGTTCACGATCTGCTGCGTGAGGCCCGAGGAGGGCGGCAGCGGGAAGGTGAGGAGGAGGTCCGAGATGATGCGCTTGTAGTTCGTGAGCTCGACGTTCAGCCGCTGCCCGAGGAACGAGGCGTCGATGCCGATGTCGGTCTCCGACATGGTCTCCGGCTTGATCGCCGGGTTGCCGAGCGTGCCGGCCGAGACGAGGCCCGAGCGGCCGTCGATGATGCCCGCGTTCGCGAGGAGCAGGTCACGGTCGCCGAAGCGCGGCCGGTTGCCCGACTGGCCCCACGACGCGCGGAGCTTGATCTCGTCGGTGTACTGCGAGGCCCAAGTCGGGCGCTCGAAGCGGTAGGCCGCCGAGTACTTCGGGAACGTGTAGTACTGCTCGCGGTCGCCGTTCGCCGACGAGCGGTCGGAGCGGATGCCGATCGCGACCGAGAGGGCCTCGTTCAGCAGCAGCGCCTGCTCGTTGACGTAGAACGACTGGTCGCGGAAGGCCGAGCGGCCGTCCTCGACCACCGTCTCCTGCGCGCCCGACGACAGCCCGACCGTCGGCAGCAGGCCGCGGCCGCGCGTGCGGTACACCTTCTGGAACTGGTCCTCGGAGGTCGCGCCGACCGAGGTCGTGAGGCTGTTCACCCACGGGAGCGTCGGCGTCCAGGTCCAGACCGCGTTGACGCTCTGGTTCATCTGGTAGACCATCGCCGTCGAGATCGAGCTCGTGCCGGCGAAGTTGTCGTTCGGCTCGAACTGGAGGAACGGCGGCGAGAAGCCCACGCCATCCTGGTGGAAGCGGTCGAGGCCGGCCTGGTACGACACGTTCACGTTGTGCTGGGCCGACGACCACGCCTGGTACGCGATCCGGAAGTTGCCCGTCTGGCGCCAGACTTCCTCGTTGTTCTTGATGAACTCGGCGTTCGCGAACGGGTTCGACACCGACGAGCCGCCGGCGTAGAACGGGTTCACCGGCCAGGAGCCGTCCGGCCGCTGGCGGAAGTCCATGACGTGGGGGATGTAGCCCAGGTCATAGGTCGGCGAGATGCCGGCGTTGTTGTTGTTCGTGATGCCGCGCTGGTTGAAGTTGCGCGTCACGCCGAGACCGGCCGAGATCGTGATCTTCTGGCCGATCGTCTGGTCGACGTTGATGCGCCCCGAGGTGCGACGGGCGCCGGTGCGGAGCATGATGCCCGCTTCCTGCTTGTCGCTGATCGAGGCGAAGTACTTCGTGCCGCCCGCGCCGCCGCGCGTCGAGAGGATCGTCTCGAACGTCGGGTCGGTGCGGCCGAAGATCTGCTGCTCGTAGTCGTAGTTCGTGCAGTCCGGGTTGCAGGCGGCCTGCGCCTCGTCCAGCGCGCCGGCGTTGCCGATCCACGAGAAGTCGGTGCCGCCCGGGACGAGCATGTTGATGTCGGACCACTCGCGGAAGCCGATCTTGCGGTAGAGCTTCGCCGTCCCGACGCGCTGCGTCAGGTTCCAGCTCGGCGCGCCCGACCGGCCGCGCTTCGTCGTGATCACGACCACGCCGTTCGTCGCGCGCGAGCCGTAGATCGCCGACGCCGCCGCCGACTTCAGCACCTCGACCGACTCGATGTCGCTCGGGTTGATGTCGGCCAGGCGGTTCACCTGGTTGTCCTGACCGCCGCCGATGCCGCCGCCGGCGCGCGAGATCGAGTTCGCCGCGTTCGGGATCGACGCGTTCGAGACGATCACGCCGTCGATCACGTAGAGCGGGTCGCCCTGGCCCAGGATCGACGTCGCGCCACGGATCTGCACCTGGGCACCACCGCCCGGCGCGCCGTTGTTCTCGAAGATGCGCGCGCCGAGGATCTTGCCCGAGAGCTGGTTCTCGATCGAGCGCGCGGGCACCCGGTTCAGCTCGTCGGTGTTCACCGACGCGACCGGCGTGGTCGCGTTGCGACGGTCGATCGTCGTCGCCTGGCCCGTCACCGTCACGCCCTCCAGCTGGAGGACGTCCTTCTCAAGGGTGAAGTCCTGCGTCGACGCGCTCGCGCCGACCTTCATCGTCACGCGCTTGAACCCGATCGCGCGCACCAGCAGCGTGACTTCGCCCTGCGGCACGCGGAGCCGGTATTCACCGCTTTCGTTCGAGCGCGCGCCGATCGGCTGCCCGAGCACCGTGACGCTGGCGTCGGCGAGCGGTGCGCCGCCAGCCTGCATGACCTTGCCGGTGACCTCTCGCGTCCCCTGCGCCTGGGCGTCGATACCGACCACCGAGAGCGCGAGTGCGAGGGCCGCCGCGACGAGTTTCCTCGTTCCCACGTGACCTCCGAAAGAATGTGAGGGTGTATCGCCCTGTACCTCGGATGGGCCGAGGTCCGTCACGATACCTTCCTGCTGCGCACGCCCAGTGCTCACCGGGCCCGCGCGTGGCACGAAAAGGCACCATTCGGGGCCGGGCCGCAAGGGAGGCCTATTAAAGATGTGCTGGCCGAACGGTCAGGAGCGCAATTCTCACCACGCCGCACGGGATTTGAACGGCACGCGCCCAACGGTGTAACATCCGCGCATGCTTCGTCCGTCGCTCCCCGCCGTCCGCGCGCGTCACGCGCTCGCCGCGCTCCTGCTCGCCCTCGGGTCCACGCGCACACACGCGCAGTTCATCGACCCGAATCGCCGCGGAGACCTCGGCCGGCCCGCCGCGCGCGCCTCCGGGGTCATCGACGGCACCGTCGCCGACTCCGCCCTCAAGCCCGTCGCCTTCGCGGAGGTCACCGTCCTCCGCACCGACATCAAGCTCCAGACCAACTCGCAGGGGCGCTTCCGCCTCGTCGACGTCCCCGCGGGCCAGTACCTCCTGATCGTCCGCCGCCTCGGCTTCCGCCCCGTCTCCAGCATCATCCAGGTCGGCGTGCGCGACACGCTCCGGCTGAGCTTCACCATGGAGCCCGCGCTGCAGAACCTCGGCGAGGTCGTCGTCACCGCCGAGTCGAAGTCGCTCCGGATGCAGGAGTTCGAGGCGCGGCGCGCGCAGGGGTGGGGGTTCTTCCTCACCGAGGAGCAGATCACCAAGCGCAACCTGCCGGTCTCGGCCGACTACCTGCGCCTCGCGCCGAGCATCTCGCTCGCGCCGACGCCGAACGCGTCGGGCATCCCAGACCTCGTCGCGATCAGCAAGCGCGAGGGCGGTTCGATCTACGGCGACGGCGCGGGTGCGTGCGCGATCCAGATCGTGGTGGACAACGTCCCGATGCCGCCGCGCTTCCCGCTCGAACTGCTGCCGAACCCGAAGGAGATCGCGGGCATCGAGGTCTACAGCGGCCCGGCCACCGTGCCTGCACAGTTCAACGGGCTCGACCGCCGCTGCGGGATGGTCCTCATCTGGACCAAGGACCGCTGAGCGGCGCCGCCGCGCTCAGGCCAGCTCGAGCGTCCACTCCACCGGGATCGCCGGGTCGAGCGTGTCGCGCACGGAGCAGTAGCGGTTCACCGCGAGGTTGATCGCGCGCTCGGCGTGGGCGCGGTCGATGCCCGCGCCGCGGATCTTGTACGTGAGATGGATCCGCGTGACCTTGGCCGGCGTCGCGTTGGCGCGGTCGCCAGTCACGTCGACGGTCATCCCCTGCACGGGCGTGCGGCGCTTCGCGAGGATCTCGACGATGTCCACGCTCGTGCACGCGGCGAGCGAGCTGAGCAGCGTGTCGACCGGTCCCGGTCCCGTCAGCGCGTCGGCGTCGATGCGGATCGATTTCTCGCTGCCGAGCCGGCTCGCGTCGAACCGGTGGTCGCCGTCCCAGCGCACGACCACGTGATTGACCTTCTTCGGCGCGCCCTCGCTCACGGCTCGTTCCCCTTGCGGATCGGTGTGCGGACGGCGTTGCCCCACTCGGTCCAGCTGCCGTCGTAGTTGCGGACCTTCGGATAGCCGAGCAGGTAGGTCAGCACGAACCAGGTGTGCGACGACCGCTCGCCGATCCGGCAGTAGGTGACCACGTCGTCGGACGGCTTGAGGCCCGCCTCGCCCTCGTAGATCGCGCGCAGCTCGGCGGCGGTCTTGAACGACGCGTCCGGGTTCGCCGCGCGCGCCCACGGCACGTTGCGCGCGCCCGGGATGTGCCCGCCGCGCAGCGTCCCCTCCTGCGGATAGTCGGGCATGTGCGTCCGCTCCCCCGTGTACTCGGGGTTCGACCGCACGTCGATCATCGGCTGGTGCGCGAGCTGGTGCTTGAGCACCTCGGGCAGGAAGGCGCGGATGCGCGCGTCGTCGCGCTCGGGCGCGGTGTAGCGCGTCGGCGCGAAACGCGGCACGTCGGTCGTCATCGCGCGGCCCTCGGCCTCCCACTTCGCGCGCCCGCCGTCGAGGAGCCGCACGTTCGTGAAACCGAAGAGCTCGAACACCCAGAGGGCGTAGGCCGCCCACCAGTTGTTCTTGTCGCCGTAGAGGATCACCGGCGTCGTCTCGTCGATCCCCTTCGCGCGCAGCAGGCGCGAGAAGCCGTCGGGCGCGATGTAGTCGCGCTCCACCGGGTCGTTGAGGTCGGCGTGCCAGTCGACCTTCTGCGCGCCCGGGATGTGCCCCATCTCGTAGAGCAGCACGTCCTCGTCGCTCTCGAGGATGCGCAGCGTCGCGTCGCCGAGGTGCGCCGCGAGCCACTCGGTGCTCACGAGCTTCTCGGGGCGGGCATACCCCTTCGCGGCGATGCCGGGTTCGATGCTCATGGTCGCAACCTAACGGGTCGCGCGCCGCCCGAACGGGAGCCGGTTCAGCGCGACGCGCCCGTTCGTGATGACGACGGTGACGTCCTGCAGCCAGACCGGGTCGTCGAGCGGGTTCCCCTCGAGCACGATGAGGTCCGCCTCGAGTCCCTCGGCGACGCGCCCGGTGCGGTCGGCGATGCCGAGGAGATCGGCGGCGCCGCTCGTCGCCGCGGCGAGTGCCTCCACCGGCGTGAAGCCGAGCCCGCGCAGCCGCTGCACCTCGTGCGAGATCCGTGTCACACTCGTCGGGCCGTAGTCGGTGTCGGCCCCCGTCGCGATGCGGATGCCGAGCGCGTGCGCCTTGCGGATCGTCTCCTCGGCGCGCGGGATCATGTGCTGGCCGCGCAGCAGGAGCACCGGGTCGTCGTAGTCGCCGCCGGGCGTCGTGAGGTCGTAGATGGTCGACAGCGTCGGCACGAGCCAGGTGCCCTTCTGCTTCATGAGCGCGAGCGTCGAGTCGCTGAGATAGGTGCCGTGCTCGATGCTGCGCACGCCGGCCGCCACCGCGGCATGGGCCCCTTCGTCGCCGTGCGCGTGCGCCATCACCGGCACGCGGCGCGTCGCCGCCTCCTCGACGATCGCGCGGAGCTCACGCTCGTCGTAGACCTGCTTGCGCGGGTCGGTGTCGGGGAGGCCGGCGCGCTCGGTGCCGCGCGTCTTGATCCAGTCCACGCCGTGGTCGAGGTTCACGCGCACGAGCGTCCGCAGCGCCTCCGGCGTGGTGACGCCGTCGGCGAGCGCGCCGAGGCGCGGGTCGGCGAGGATCGTCTCGCCAAGGTTCGGCGTGACGAAGACGCCCGACGCGAGGATGTCGGGCGCCCACGCCTGCCCCGCGCGCGCGAGTTCGCGCAGCGACACGTCCTGGTAGAGCGGCGTGCTCGCCGAGCGCGCGGTGGTGACGCCGGCGTTGAGCGCGCGGCGCGCGTTCGCGAGCGTCGCGATGTGGGTGTGCGCGTCGATCATCCCCGGCGCGACCCAGCGTCCGGCGAGGTCGATCACCTGCGCGTCGGCGGGCGCGGCGAGCCCGGGCGCGATCCGCTGGATGCGTCCGCCCACGACGAGGATCGTCACGTCGCGGCGCACCGTGGCGGTGACGCCGTCGATGACGTTCGCGTGCGTCAGCGCGAGGACCGGCGCGGGCCGCGATGGCGGAGCGGCCTGCGCCTGCAGCGCCGCGGCAAGGAAGGGGACGAGGAGGACGCCGGTCGGAGCGCGCATGGCGGGTCTCGGTGGGAGGAGGGACGGCGAGCCACTAAGTTACTCGTCTCCCCCAACGCTCCACCGCCGGGACATGGGCCAGTACGAGAAGCACGTCTTCGTCTGCACGAGCGGCAAGCAGTGCTCCGCCGCGAACTCGATCGCGACCTTCGACTGCCTGAAGGGCGGCGTGAAGGCGCTCGGCCTCGCGCAGCGCATCCGCATCAACCACTCGGGCTGCACCGGGCAGTGCGGCCACGGGCCGATGGTCGTGGTCTATCCCGAGGACACCTGGTATCACGCGGTGGACGCGGCGAAGGCGCAGCGGATCCTCGACGAGCACCTCGTCGGCGGCACGGTCGTCGAGGAGTACCGCTACGTCGCGCCGCCGGGCGAGAACAAGCTGCCGAAGAAGGACGCCGCGCCGTGACGGCCGCGGGGCCGCGGCCGGTGATGGAGCCGTACCGGCGGCACGTCATCATCTGCACCGGCGGCTTCTGCTCCCCCGACCGGAAGGGACGCGCGCTCTACGCGCAGCTCGCGCAGCTGCTGCAGCGCGAGGACCTGCTCTTCGGACCCACGCGCGTGAAGCGCGGCGAGGTCCCGTGCCTCGGCGTCTGCGCGGCGGGGCCGGTCCTCGTGGTCTATCCCGAGGGCACCTGGTATGCCGGCGTCACGCCGGAGCTGCTCGAGCGGATCGTCGTCGAGCACCTGCGCGACGGCCGCGAGGTCTCGGAGGCGGTCTTCCACCGCCTCTGAGACCGCGGGCGCGGCTCAGCCGAGCAGCCGCGCGACGCGCTCGTCGGTCTTCGGGTGCGTGGAGAAGAGCGATGTGATGCCGCCGAGCGCCGCGAGCGGGTTCACCATCGCGAGCGGCGCGACCGCCGGCGCGACGTCCATCGGCACGCGCTTGCTGTAGGCGTCGAGCTTCCGCAGCGCGTTCGCGAGCCCCTGCGGCCGCCCCGCGATCTCGGCGCCCACCGCATCCGCCTTGAAC
>CAZIDS010000013.1:0-3190 GCA_964537945.1 uncultured Gemmatimonas sp.
ACCCCATACGGCGTCGGCTTCTGCTCCCACCCCGCCGGAAACGCATTCGCCCCCGCGCCTGGCCCGCCGCCCGCTCCACCACCCGGCCCCGCTGCGCCCCCGCCCCCCGCTCCGCCACCAGCCTGCGCCGGCGGCAGGAACGCGAACGGCACGAACACCGTCGGATACCCCGCCCGCGCCGCGATCCCCGCACTCGCCACGCCCGGGAACAGCAGCGCATCCAGCCGATTGTTCTTGATCGCCGGATCCAGCCCGTTGGTCGCCGAGAGCAACACGTCCTTCCGCCGGTCGACCTCATAGCGCGCGCGATCGCCCGCGACCTGCATCTCATCGCTCACATCGAGATTCGCCTGCCCATACTTGATCGCGCCCGCCCGCTGGTGCGCGATGTTCCACTGCCGCAGGTCGGTGAGCGTCCGGATCGGCGTGCGATCACCGAGTGACCGCAGCCACGTATTGAAATCGCGCTTCATCCCGTACTTGAAGCTCACGCTGCAGTCCGCATCCATCCCCTTCCCCTGACCCGGACCACCGCAGGTGTTCCAGTTCAGGAAGTTCATCGTCGGGTCCTGCTCGGTCACGCTGGGGATCTCCGCTGGATCCACGATGACGGCGCCCTGCGCCCTGAGCAGCGCGATGACCTCTTCCATCACCTTCGTCTGCTCGGCGCCGAGTCCGCCGCGCGGCTGCGTGCCACCCGGCGCGGCAGGCGCCGTGCGGTCGAAGTAGAACGTGCGCGGGATGCCGATGCGCGCACCGGCGAGCGCCTTCGGGTCGAGGAACTTCGTGTAGTCGTTGTTCGGCGGCGGGGCACAGGTGTTGGTCGCCGGATCGTTCGGATCGGGCGCAGTGCCTTCCATCGCGCCGAGCATGATCGCAGCGTCAGTCACGTTCCGCGCCATCGGGCCCGGCGTGTCCTGGTCGGCGGTGATGGGGATGACGCCATAGCGGCTCACCCGGCCGACGGTCGGCTTGATGCCGACGAGGAAGTTCGAGATCGACGGGCTCAGGATCGAACCCGACGTCTCGGTGCCGACGTTCGCGGCCCAGAACGACACGTTCGTGCCGACGCCGGAGCTCGAGCCGCCCGTCGCCATCACGGGCCGGCCATCGAAGTTCGCTTCGCGCGGGTCGCGCCGCGGGTCCCACGGATTGAAGCCGTAGCCGGTGAGCGCGTTGTAGTTGGTCGGCATCCCGCTTGCGATGAAGTTCGCGAGCTCGGTCAGCTGTGTCTTGGCGATGATGATCGCGCCGGCGGCCTTGAGGCGCGCAGTCAACGTCGCATCGTACGGCACCATCAGGTCGGCGAAGGCCAGCGCGCCGCCGGTGGTCGGCATCGTCACGTCATGGATGTTGTCCTTCAGCGCGACCGGAATGCCGTGCAGCGGACCGAGGATGCGACCGGCGGCGCGCAGGCGATCGAGCGAGTCCGCGATCTGCAGCGCGTGCGGATTCACCGTGATGATCGCATTGAGCTTGTCCTCGTACGTCGCGATGCGGTCGAGATAGAGCCGCACGAGTTCGCGCGAGGTGATGCGCCGCTGCTCGAGCGCGGTGCGAAGGTCGGAGATGCTGGTCTCCACCACCGTGAACGACGGCGGCGGCGGCGTGGCGGCGCGACGCTGCGCGGGCAACGCGCTCGCAGCGATGACGAGAGCGATGGCGCCGCGGACGAGGGCGGCACGGAAGGGACCCGAAGACGTGATCGGCATGCTCGGCTCGAGGTTCGGCGACGTGTAGAAGGTGGCCCGTGCGCACGGGCCGCGCCATCGAGCATCCGTTAGTAGCGCCCCTCCCGCGTCCGGGGTAGACTGACGAATCCCCCGCCCGACCCTCAGCCCGCTGCACACATGCGACTCGTCGCCCGCCTCTCGGCATTCTCGCTCCTCGCCCTCCCGGCCGCCGCCGCCGCCCAGATCGCCGCCGCCCGCCCCGGCCAGCCCTACCAGTTCACCATCGAGGACTACGCCCGCGCCGAACGCTTCCTCGGCGCCAACGCGAACCCCCTCGTCAGCGGCCAGGCCGGACGCCCCACCTGGATCGGCACCGCCGGCAAGTTCTGGTACCGCACCGGCAACGCCGGCGGCACCTCGGCCTTCTGGCTCGTCGACCCCGCGAAGAAGACCCGCGTCCCAGCGTTCGACCACGCACGACTCGCCGCCGCGCTGACCACGGCGACCGGCACGCGCGCCGACGCCGACCGCCTCCCGTTCGGCACCTTCGAGCTGACGCCCGACGCCAAGTCGCTCACCGCACTCGTGCGCGGCCAGCGCTGGCGCTGCGACCTCACCGCCTACACCTGCGCCGACGCGGGCCGCCCCGCCGCACCGCCCCCGAACTCGCGCCTCTCCCCCGACGGGAAGTGGGCGGTCTTCATCCGCGACAACAACCTCTTCGCGCGCGAGATGCCGGCGGCGCCCGGTACCTCCGGCGCGAACACCGGCCAGGGGCCGTCGAACCCGCCGCGCGAGGTGCAACTCACCACCGACGGCATCACCGACTTCGGCTACGCCACCGACAACGCCGGCTGGACGCACTCGGCCAACCCCATCCTCTCCTTCTCCGACGACAGCCGCCGCATCGCGACCTTCCAGCACGACGGCCGCGGCGTACGCGAGATGGTCCTCGTCGGCACGAACGTCGGCGCGCCGCGCGTCGAGCGGTGGAAGTATCCCTTCCCCGGCGACTCGGTGATCTTCCGCATCTCGCGCGTCATCATCGACGCCGCCGCGCCGGGTGGGCCGCGCGTCGTCCGGCTGCAGATGCCGCCTGACGCGCACCGCTCCACGGTCTCCGACCACATCGCCTGCGGCGGCGGGATCTGCGACTCGCAGTGGTATCCCGACGGATCGCACCTCGCCTTCATCTCCTCGTCGCGCGATCACAAGCAGGCCTGGCTGCGCGTCGCCGATGCCACCACCGGCGAAGTGCGCACGGTGCTGCACGAGACCTCGCGCACGCAAGTCGGCGACGCGTCGCACCCCGAGGACCTCTGGCGCATCCTCCCCGCCACCAACGAGTTCATCTGGTGGTCCGACAAGGACGACTGGACGCAGCTCTACCTGCACGACCTCACCACCGGCGCGCTCAAGAACCCGATCACCACCGGCAACGGCAACGTCTCCTCGATCGTGATGATCGACGAGAAGGCGCGGCAGATCTGGTTCACCGCGAACGGCCGCGAAGCGGG
>CAZIDS010000013.1:3290-5144 GCA_964537945.1 uncultured Gemmatimonas sp.
CTGATGTACGTCCCGACGCACCTCGACTCGACGAAGAAGTACCCGATCATCAACCACATCTATCCCGGCCCGCAGGCCGGCAGCGTCGGGCCGCGCTCATTCATCCCCGCGCGCGGCGACGACCAGGCGCTGGCCGAGCTCGGCTTCATCGTCGTCGAGCTCGACGGGATGGGCACGCCGGGCCGCTCGAAGACCTTCCGTGATTTCTACTACGGGCGGATGAACGACAACACGATCCCGGACCAGGTCGCCGGGATGAAGGAGCTCGCGACGCGCTACCGCTTCATCGACATCGAGAAGGTCGGCATCTGGGGCCACTCGGGCGGCGGGTTCGCCACCGCGTCGGCGATGTTCTCGGCCCCCGACTTCTTCGACGTCGGCATCTCGGAGAGCGGCAATCACGACAATCGCAACTACGAGGACGACTGGGGCGAGCGCTACCAGGGCCTGCTCGTCCGCGAAGGCAACACGGACAACTACGCGGCCGAGGCGAACCAGACGCACGCGGCGAAGCTGCGCGGGAAGCTCTTCCTGATCCACGGGATGATGGACGACAACGTGCCGCCGACGAACACGACGCTCGTCGCCGACGCGCTGATGAAGGCGGGGAAGGACTTCGACATGCTGATGCTGCCGCAGGCGCGGCACGGCTTCGGCGTCGACGGCCCGTACATCATGCGCCGCCGCTGGGACTACTTCGTCACCAACCTCCGCGGCGACATCCCGCCGAAGGAGTACAAGATCGGGCAGCCGCGCGTGACGCCGTAGACGACGACCCACCGTAGTATGAAGGGGCGGGACAGGGGCCTCCCGGCAACCCTGCCCCGCCCCTTCGTGACTCAAGATCGAGCCCGCGACCGACCTCACACGACACGAGAACCGCCATGACGCGCTTCGCCCGCTTCGCCCTCGCCTCCGCCCTCCTCCTCGCCCCGCTCGCCGCGCACGCGCAGTCGCCACTCGTCGGCAAGTGGGAGATCGAGTTCACCGCCGGCATGCGGATCGAGAACGAGGACATGGTGCCGATCAAGGCGAAGGGCACGCTCACGATCACCGAGCAGGGCGATTCGCTCATCGCGCTGCTCGACGTCATCGCGAATGACCAGGTGCCGGCCCGCCCCCAGGCGCGGCTCGCAGGCGCGAAGGCCACCGGCGCCACGGCCTCGCTCATCCAGCGCTCGCGCGTGACGATCAACTCGAACGGCGAGGAGCAGACGAGCACCGCGGTCTCCACCTGGACGCTCACCGCGAACGGGAGCGAGCTCACCGGCACGGTGCAGCGCGCGATCGAGGGCATGCCGATGGGGATGCCCGCCGCGCCGGTCACCGGCAAGCGGATGTAACTTCCGCGGCGTGACCCGCCACGCCGCCCTCGTCCTCATGCTTCTCGCCGCGCCTGCGTCGCTCCTCGCGCAGGCGAGCTCCTGGCCCACGCATCATCAGCAGGCCCTCTGGCTCACGACGTCGTTCGAGCAGGAACTCGACGAACGCACGTCGCTCTGGTTCGACGGCTCCTGGCGCCGGATGGGGTTCGGCGCCGAGCCGCAGCAGCTCCTCCTCCGCCCGGGCGTGATCCGCACGATCGCCCCGGGCGTGCGTGTCGGTGCGGGCTACACGTACGTCGCGAACCAGCCCTACGGCGAACTGCCCGCCGCGAACCCGTCGCGCGAACACCGGCTCTGGCAGGACATTCGCCTCGCGCAGACGCTCGGCAAGGTCTCGGTCACGCACCGCTACCGCTGGGAGCAGCGCTGGCTCGCGCCGCTCGTCGCCGGTGACCTCGGCGACTTCGAGTACCAGCAGCGCGCGCGCTACATGGTCCGCGCGCAGGCGCCGCTCGGCGAACGCAAGCGC
>CAZIDS010000013.1:5244-24107 GCA_964537945.1 uncultured Gemmatimonas sp.
TACGGCCGAGCCGCTGATCTCTCCGCCGCGGCGCCCGGTGATCGACTGGGCGCTGCTCAACGGCCGCGGCGCGTCCACGCGATGGACGAACCTCGGCTTCTGGAAGGACGCGCGCACGTACCACGCGGCGGCGGCCGAGCTCGCGAGGCGCGTCGGGCGCGCGGCGCAGCTCCGCGAAGGCGACACGGTGCTCGACCTCGGCTGCGGCGGCGCCGACAGCTGCATCCTGTGGGTGCGCGAGTTCGGCGTGGCACGCGTGGTCGGCGTCGAGCCCGACCCGGCGACGGCGGTCGAGGCGACCGAGCGCATCCGCGACGAAGGACTCGCCGACCGCATCGTGCTGCGCAGCGACCGGGCCGAGTGGCTCTCGCCGTCAGCGATCTGTCCCGGCGCGACGGCAGTGGTGAGCGTGGACGCGGCCTACCTGTTCGACACGCGCGCGAACTGGCTGCGCGCGCTCGCGATGGAGCTCCCCGACGGCACGCGGCTCGGCATCTCCGACCTCTTCACGTCACCAGACGCGCGGCGCTCCGTGCGCGTGCAGCGCTTCGCCGAGCGCGCGGGGATCCCGCTCGCGAACCTCTGGACCGTGCGCGAAGCCGAGCCGGTGATGGCCGACAACGGCTGGCGGCTCACGCGGCTCGTGCGGTGCGCGCCCGAGGTGCTCGGCGGCTTCGCGCGGCACGCGATGGCGCGCGCGATCCCGTTCGCGCTGCACCGCGCCGCGGGCGGCTGGCGCGCCCTGGCGATGGCATCTGCGATCGGGGCATTGAGCCGCGGCGAGGGGCTCGACTACGGCGTGATCTCGGCGGTGCGGACGATCAAGGCGTTCGGCGCGCCGCAGTAGCGCGCCCGTCCGCGCGTCGCGCCTGCGCGCGCCGCCACGTCAGTACCGCTCGAGGTCGCGTCCCGAGACGACTGCGCCCGCGTACCCCACGCGCCGCAACTCGGCGACCAGTCCGGCGTCGTCGGTGCCCCAGTAGAGCTGGTGATAGAGCACGAGCTGCCGAGGCCGGGCGCGGGTGGCGAGCTGCGCGAGCTCGTCGGTGCTCGTGTGGGCGCGCGCGTGGTAGCGCTGCCACTCGGGCGGCCGCGTCTTGAAGCGGTCGGACGAGTAGACCTCGTGCAGCAGCAGATCGCAGCCGTCGCAGGCGTTGACGACCGCGTCGCTCGCGCGGGTATCGCCGCTGACGACGATCGAGCGGTCGGCCGTATCGAAGCGATAGCCGAACGCGTGCTCCCAGTCGCCGTGCGGGACGGCGAACGCGGTGACCTTCACGTTGCCGTCGTCGAGCACGACGCCCGGCACGACTTCGTGCACGTTGACCTTCCATCCGGTCTCGTTGGCCGGCTCGGCGCCGTCGATGCGATTGCGGATGTCGGCCGAATACGCGGCGAGGAGATGCTCCACCATCGCCTTGGTGCCGGGCGGCCCGTAGACCTCGAGCGGCACGTCGCGTTCGAGCACCCAGGGCGTGAGGATCAGGTCGGGCAGCCCGACCGTGTGGTCCGAGTGCAGATGCGTGAGGAAGACGACGCGGAGCTTCTTCGGTTCGAGCGGCGCGACGCCGGCCCGGAAGGCGGCGGCTGCGCGGCGCACGATGCCCGGACCGGCGTCGATGAGATACGCGCGCTCGCCGCGCACGATGCTCACCGCGGGCCCGCTGCGTTCGGGGTCGGCGTTCGGGGTGCCGGTGCCGAGCAGCACCACGGTGGTGGCGTGCGGCTGCGCGGCGGTCGGCGCGGGCACCTGCGCGTGCACCGGTGCGTGCACCGGTGCCGCCATGAGTGCGGCGGCCAGCGTGATGACGGCGCACCGCATCACATCACCGGCTTGAGCTTCTTCTCGAGGTACCCCGCGATCGCGGCGTTCACCTTCTTCTGGTTGGTGTGCTGCATGAAGTGGTGCGTGTCGTCGACGATGACGATCTCCTCCACCTCGACGCCCTTCGCCTTGAGCCGCTGCACCAGGTCCACCGTCTGGCTGAATCGGACGTTGCGGTCGTCGTCGGCGTGGATCATCAGCACGGGCGACTTCCACGTCATCACGCTGCTCACCGGTGAGGCGTCCCACGCGATGCGCGCGAGTGATTCGACCTCGCTCTGCGGCCGCTCGAAGCGGAAGGTCCCGGCGCCGAACCGGTTGCCGCCGTCGCTCGTCATGTCGTGCACGCCGTGGATGTCGACGCCGGCGGCGAAGAGGTCGCTGTCGCGGCCGAGGCCGAGCGCGGTGAGATAGCCGCCGTAGCTGCCGCCGTAGATGCCGATGCGGCTGCCGTCCACGTTCGGCTGCGCACGCAGCCATTCGCCGCCGGCCTTCACGTCGAGGTACTCGCTCGCGCCGGCGATGCCCGCGCGCGGCGGACGTTGGAAGTCGTGTCCGTAGCCGATGCCGAGCCGGTAGTTCACGCTCAGCACGATGAAGCCGCGCGACGCGAGATACTGGTTCATCGCGTACGCGTTCCAGTAGTAATCACCGTAATGCCAGCCGAGCAGCATCTGGCGCGGCGGGCCGCCGTGCACGTAGACGATGGCGGGGCGCTTGGCACCTGAGGCGCCGGGCGGCTCGAAGAGCTGCGCGTGCACGGTCATGCCGTCGGCGGCCTGATAGACGACGGCCTTCGGCGTGACGAGCTGCGCGGCCGGGAAGTCGGCGGGCACGCGATCGGCGCCGATCCAGCGGCGCGGCGTGTTCGCGGCGGCGCGCGCGTCGCCCGCGGCGTCGAGCAGGAACGGCACGGGCGGGCGCTGCGCCGTCGCGCCGATCGCGACGATGCGGCCGGTGCTCATCGACACCGGCGTCCACTCGAGCCCCGAGCCCGGCGTGAGCACCTCCATCGCCTGGCGGTCCACCGCTGCGCGCACCACGTGGCGGCGATCGATGTCCCCGGCGGTCGCGCCGGTATTCCCCGCGTAGAGCACGTACTTCCCGTCGGCCGACATCGTCACGTACTCGGCCATGTGCTCGCCGGGCGTGAGGAGGATCGGCGCGTCGGAGCCGCGTGAGGTCATCGAGTAGAGGTGCGACCAGCCGTCCTGCATCGACATGAAGACGAGGCGGTCGCCGGCGGCCCACGCGAGATTCACGCCGCCGTGCGTGCTCGGGATCGAGCCGCGCAGCGAGCGCTCGCTCTGCCAGCGCTGCGTCGCCTCGCCGCTCGCGACGTCGGCGACCCAGATCGAGAAGGGCGCGGGCTGGATCTCGAGCGAGTTCACCGCCATCCCGCCGGCGCCGTTGCGGCGCGCGAAGGCGATCCGCGTGCCGTCGGGGGACCAGCGCGGGCTCCAGTCACGGTTGGTCGTGGCGGCGATGTAGCGCAGCGGCGTCGTGGCGTCGGTGTAGATCGTGATGAACGCGTGGTCGCCGCGCTCGCTCACGAACGCGATCCGACTGCCATCGGGCGAGAACTGCGCGTCGCTCGCGCTGCCGCGCTGTTCGAAGAGGCGCTTGGCCGGCGCCGAGCCGTCGATCGGCGCGCTCCAGAGCTGGCGCGCGCGCTCGAAGACGATCTGGTCGCTCTTCGGCGAGATGACCGGGTTCACCCCTTCGCCGATCGAGACCGGCGTGCCACCGGCGAAGGGGACGGTCCAGATCTCCACGCGCACCGGCGTCGTCGCGCCGGTCGGGTTCACCGGCAGCGCGTCGTCCCAGTTGGAGCCGAAGTCGCCGCCGCGCTGGTAGACGACGTACTTGCCGTCGGCGGAGATGGAGACGGCGTTGAGCTCCTGCGCGTCGTCGCTCTCGTAGGCGGTGAGGCGGCGCGCGGTGAACTCGGGTCCTTCGGCGACCCACACGTTGCGGAGGCCGCGCTCGTTGAGCGTCCACGCGACGCGCTCGCCGCTGGCGGCGGCGGTGAGGTTCGTGGGATAGGGCGCGCTCATCACCGCGTCGAGCGTGAAGCCGGAGGGCGCTGGCGCGGCCGGCGCGGAAGCCGCGTTGCGACGCTGGGCCGCGAGGGGCGAGACGGTCGCGGCGAAGAGCGACGCGAGGAGCAGCGCGGCCGCGAGAGCGGCAGGGCGCGGGCGGAGGGTCGGCATGCGGCGCTTCGGTTGAGGGGAGGTCGTGCGTCGAAATCGTAGCGCCGCCGGCCGCCTCACGCGAGGCGACCGGCGGACGCGACGGTCAGTCGTTCCATCGCTTGTCGGAGGAGTCGTCATCCTCCTCCTCCTTCTGGCGGGCCTTGTCGAAGGCGCGGTCCGCGGCACGCTGCGCCGCGGTGCTCTCGACGAGACGCTGCACCAGCGACGTGCGGAGGCGGACGCGCGAACCCACGACGTCGCGGAACACGATCCACTCGGGCGGCGGATCGCGCGACAGCTGGCGATCGATCGCCCGCGCGACGGCGCGCGAGACGGCGAAGCCGAAGAAGTGGCCGCTCACGACGAACCAGTCGCGAGGCGGGCCCGCAGTCATCGGTTCGGCGAGGAAGGCCTTGATGCGGTTCTCGGTCATATGTGTGGTGATGCGTTGATGTATGGAAACAGGAAGCCCCACCTGGCCAACGGCGCAGGCGGGGCGTGAGGTCGCTCCCCTTCGGGGACCGGGGCGGGCTAACGCCGCATCCGGTGCTCCGTGCCTGGCCAGCGTGCGTGAACACGCGCGCGCGTGCGATCGCCGCGCCCGCTGCGGGGCGCGCCGAAGGGCGCATTGAGGAGAAGACGGACGAGCATGGAGGACCTTCGTGCTGCGGTGTCGTGGTGATCCTGGCTGCGCCTCGTGCGCGGCCCGGACACCAGCTTACCCGCACCAGAGCGGCGGCGTCACAACTCCGCGCTCCCCGACTGGCCGACCACCCGTTCGGGCGGCATCTTCTCCCTCCAATGGACGACCTTCGCCCCCGCCTCGAGAAGGCCCTCGCCGGTCAATACACGTTCGAGCGCGAACTGGGGGGCGGCGGGATGTCGCGCACCTACCTCGTGCGCGAGAAGGCCTTCGACCGGCGCGTGGTGGTCAAGATCCTCGCGCCCGAGCTCGTCGCCGGCCTCTCGGTCGAGCGGTTCCGCCGCGAGATCCTGCTCGCCGCGCAGCTCCAGCATCCGCACGTCGTGCCCGTGCTCACCGCGGGCGACACCGACGGCCTCCCCTGGTTCACGATGCCGTACGTGGACGGCGAGTCGCTGCGCCAGCGGCTCGGCCAGGGCCCGGTGGGCACGAGCGAGGCGGTGGGCATCCTGCGCGACGTCGCGCGCGCGCTCGCCTACGCGCACGCGCACGGCGTGGTACACCGCGACATCAAGCCCGACAACGTCCTGCTCTCCGCGGGCAGCGCGACGGTCACCGACTTCGGCATCGCCAAGGCGCTCAACGCCGCGCGCAGTCCCTCCGCGCCGGGCTACGCGACCGCGCTCACGGTCGCCGGCACGTCGATCGGGACACCGACCTACATGGCGCCCGAGCAGGCCGCGGGCGATCCCGACACCGACCATCGCGCCGACCTCTACTCCTTCGGCGTGCTCGCGTACGAGCTGCTCACCGGCCATCCGCCGTTCCACGGTCTGACGCCCAGCAAGCTGCTCGCCGCGCACCTGGGGGAGCGGCCGCGCGACATCCGCAACGTGCGCACCGACATCGCCGAGCCGCTCGCGGCGCTCGTGATGGCGTGCCTGGAGAAGGAGCCGGGCCACCGGCCGCAGGCGGCGAGCGACGTCGCGCGCGTGCTCGACACGATCACGTCGAGCGGCGCGGCGACCGCGGCGCCGGCGATCCTCGCGGGGCGGATCCGCTTCCGGCAGGCCTTTGCGCTCTGGGCTGGCGCGACGGCGCTCGTCGCCATCACCGCCTGGGCCGCGACCGACGTCATCGGCCTCCCCGACTGGGTCTTCCCCGGCTCGCTCGGCGTGATGCTCGCCGGCCTGCCGGTGATCGTCGCGACGTGGTACGCGCAGAAGATGGCGCACAAGGCGTACACGGCGACGCCATCGCTCACGCCCGGCGGCTCGACGACGAGCGCGCAGCACGGCACGATCGCGACGATCGCGGTGAAGGCGAGTCCGCACCTCTCGTGGCGCCGCGCCTGGCTCGGCGGCGGCATCGCCGTCGGCTCGTTCGCGGTGCTCGTGCTCGGCTTCATGGTGATGCGCGCGACGAAGTCGCTGAAGGGCCGCGGCATCTTCGGCGAGAAGGAGACGATCGTCGTCGCCGACTTCGCGAGCCCGGCCACCGACTCGACACTCGGCCTCACGGTGGCCGAGGCGCTGCGCACCGACCTCGGGCAGTCGCGGGCGCTCCGCGTGCTCACGCGCGCCAACGTGCGGGAGCTGCTGCGCCTGATGCAGCGCCCGCCGGAGAGCGTGGTGAAGTTCGACCTCGCGCGCGAGGTCGCCACGCGCGAGGGCGCGAAGGCGGTGCTCGACGGCAGCATCGAACAGCTCGGCCAGAGCTACGTCGTCTCGGCCCGGCTCGTGAACGCGCTCGACGGCAACGAGCTCGCGACCTTCCGCGAGACGGCGCGCAACCAGGACGAGCTGCTCGAGGCGCTCGGCCGGGTGACGCTCGAGGTGCGCGACGCCGCGGGCGAATCGCTCAAGTCGATCCGCCGCTCCACGGAGCTCGAGCGCGTCACGACGCCGTCGCTCGCCGCATTGCGCAAGTACGTCGAGGGCTCGGTCACCGCCGACGAACGCGGCGACGGCGACCGCGGCGTGGCGCTGCTCCAGGAAGCGGTGGAGATCGACACCGCCTTCGCGATGGCGTGGCGCAAGATGGCCGTGCTGCTCGGGAACGAGGGGCGCGAACGCCAGCGCGCCCTCAGCGCGATCGAAGCGGCCTACCGGCATCGCGACCGCCTCTCCGAGATCGAGCGCCTCTCCACCGAGGCGTACTACTTCACGCGCGGCCCGAAGGTCGACTTCGACAAGGCGCTCGAGGCCTACGACCAGGTCATCGCGCTCGACTCGCTCTCGACGTCGGCGATCAACAACTCCGGCGTGATCTACACGGACCTCCGGCAATGGGAGCGGGCCGCCGAGCGGTACCGCGCGGTCACGAACCTGCCGCGCAGCTTCGGCGGGGCGTTCACGAACCTGCAGCGCGTGCAGCTCTACATGAACGACACCGTCGGGCTGAAGGAGACGCGGGACTCGTACTACAAGCGCCTGCCCGAGAGCGCCGACCTCTGGGAGGCCGACGCGTACGTCGCCTGGGGGCGCCGCGACCTCGACGCGATCGATTCGCTCGGCCGCGCCGTCGCGGCCCGCGGACGCACCTTCCGGCAGCTGACCACCGCGACGTACGGTGTCGCGATGACCGCCGCCATCCGCGGGCAGCCGGTGAAGGCCCTCGAGTGGCTGAACCGCTCCTCGCAGCAGCTGCTCAAGGCCGACCCCAGCGACCTCTCGCGCTTCCTGTTCGCGATCGACACCGCGACGCAGCTCGCGATGTATCGCGAACGGCCGGCGGAGGCCAAGGCGGTGCTCCAGCGCGCGCTGCAGCGCTATCCGCTCGCGGCGATGGCGCCGAGCGAGCGGCCGTACCGCGAGATCGCGATCGTCGCCGCGGAGCTCGGCGATCCCGCGATCGCCAAGATGGTCCTCGACGGCTACACGCGGGACCAGTCCGCGCAGGCTGCCGACCCGGAGGGCCGCCTCGCGGCCTATCGCGGCAACGTGGCGTTCGCGTCCGGCCGCTGGGACGAGGCCATCGCCGACTACCAGAAGGCCGACGACGCGCGAATGACGAACGAACGCCGCATGAACCTGCTGATCGCGCGCGCGCACGACCTCGCGAATCGGCCGGATTCGGCGATCGCGCGGTTCGAGAAGTTCCTCGCCCTCACCGAGCCCGACATGGAGTTCGACGCGGCCTACCGCGCCGGCACCTACAAGCGCCTCGGCGAGCTCTACGAGGCCAAGGGCGATACCGCGAAGGCGATCAGGAACTACGAAGCCTTCATCGACCAGTGGAAGGACGCCGAGCCAGAGCAGCAGGTGAAGGTGCGCGAGGTCCGCGCCCGCCTCGACCGGCTCCGCCCACCGCGCTGACGCGGCTGACGCAGCGGGCGCGCGCGGCGCGGCCGCCTCGCCCTAGCGCCAGACCAGGATCGACCCGCAGTCGTTCTCGGTGAGGAACTGCGGCGGCTGGTTCGCCGGCCGCGGGTAGACCTCCACCCGGCTCGCGCCGATCAGCAGCGTCCGCAGCTCCCACGCGCTCCAGTTGTAGATGCGCGCGCCTTCGTACCAGAGGTTCGGCTGGCAGGGCTGCATCCGGCTGCTCTGCATCACCGGCAGTGCGTCGAAGCCGTCCTCGACCACGCGCATCCCCGTGACACGGATCCATGCGCTCAGACCGCCCGTCGCGAGCTTCGCCGTCTCCTTCGCGTCGAAGGTCGTCCCGTTGTAGAGCTGGAGCCGCGTGCGCATCTCGCGCTCGAGCAGCGAGGTGCGCTGGCTCGTCACGGCGACCGTCGGGAGCGCCGTCACCCGCTTGCCGAGCCGCACGGTATCCGTGTTCTCGGCACCCGCGCGCAGCGCGACCGTCGTCGTGACGGGCACCGCGCCCGGGCGCCGCACGAGCAGCGGCTGCGTTCCCGAGGCGACGCCCGCGAAGCGCACCACGCCGTCATTGCCGGTGCGCCCGTTCGCCCGCGTCCCGCGCACGCCCACCGTCGCGCCCGGCACGGGGCGCCCGTTGTCGTCGAGCACCGTGACGACGAGATGCGCGCTTCCCGCGGGCCGCTGCCACGGGATCGTGTCATCTCCCGCGACCGGCGGCGGCACGCGCGACGCGGTGTCGGTGCGGCTCACCATCAGGTCGCGCCGGCCGATCCCTTGATGGTCGAGCGCGAGCGGGAGCTTGCCCGTCATCTGCTCCTTCTCGGTCGCCCAGAGCGAGAGCTCGATGTCGTTCGGCACGCCGCAGAGCACGTAGCGGCCGTCGGCGGCGGTCGTGTCCATCTCGACGCGCTGCGCCTCGCGCCCCACGCCGGCGACGAGCTGCCACACGTACCAGTGCGCGCGCACCACGGCGCCTTCCATCGGCGCCTCACCCTCGGCGTCGCGCACGATGCCGAACACCACCGACGAGGCGGGCTCGAGCTCGCGCCCGCAGAGGGCGAGGCTGAGCGACGCCGCCGTCGGCATGCCGAGCGCGGTGAGCACGGTCTCGCCGTCCTTCACCGCGACGCTGCGCATCGGCGCCGAGACCTCGAGCGAATCGAGCAGCGGATGGAAGAAGCCGACCTGGTAGGTGCCCGCCGGCACGTCGCGGATGACGAAGCGGCCCATCCGGTCGGTGACGGCGGTGTTCGGCGCGCCGCGGAGGACGATCGTCGCGCCGCCGAGCGGTGCGCCGCCGAAGAGCGAGTCGTGCACGACGCCGCGGATGGTGCCTTGTGCGGCAGCGGGATTCGCGAGCGCGAGCAGGAGGAACGCGGCGGGAGCCAGGCGGCGCACGGCGGGCATCGGGATCCTCGACAGGTGGGGGCCTACTTGGTCCAGATCACGAGCGCGCCGCAGTCCTCGGACGTGATGAACTCGACGGGGCGCTGCTCCGCACGGGCGTACACCTCAAGCTGCCGGGCGTTTCGCAGGTACTCCTGGATCTCCCACCCGGTGGAATAACGGCTCACGGCGCCGTCGATCCAGACGACTGGTTCGCACTCCTTCCCGACGCTGTTCGTGAGCCACGGCTTCACGTAGGCCCCGTCGTTCTTGAGGGTGACGCCGGGGACGGTCCGCCAGAAGTGCTCGGGGTTCGCGGCGCGGGCCAGCGCCGCGGCGTCGTAGATCCGCCCCATCGCGCTCGATCGCCGCTGGCGGATCATCGTCTCGGTGCGGTTGGGACGGGGGCGTACGACCGAGACGGCGGGCAGCACGGTGGTGGAGGCACCGAGCTGCACCGTGAAGCGGTTGTCGGGCGCGTTCCGGAGGGGGACGAGCCGCGTGATGGGGATGTTGCCGGGCCGCCGGACGACAAGCACCTGCGTCCCCGACGGGAGCCCCATGAGCCGGACGCGGCCGTCGCGCCCCGTCGTCCCGACGAACTCGGTCCCGCGGATCCCGACCCGGGCGTCGGGGACGGCCTTGCCGTAGGGATCGAGCACGGTCACCTCGACCGCAGCGCTGCCGCGCGGGCGGACCCAGCGGCCCGCGTCGCCGCTGGATGCCGGCGGCGGGATGCGCGCGGCGGTGTCGTCGCGGCTCAGCAGGAGGTCGCGCCTTCCGATGTCGAGATGGTCGAGGTCGAGCGCGAGTTCGCCGGTCATCTGGCCGTGCGCGCTCGCGACGAGCGTGACGGCGATGTCGTTCGGGACGCCGCAGAGGACATAGCGGCCGTCGGCGTCGGTGGTGTCGCTCTCGACGCGCTTGGCCTCGGGGCTCACGTCGCTCGAGATGCGCCACTCGAACCAGTTCGCGCGCACGAGGGCGCCGGCGAGCGGCTCGCCGCGCTCCGCGTCGCGCACGACACCGAAGACGAGCGCGGCCGCCATCTCCAGCGGCTCGCCGCAGTTCGCGCGCGAGAGGGAGTTCGCGCTCGGCATCCCCAGCGCGACGATGCTCGTCTCGCGGTCGCGCACGAGGACCATCTGCACGGGTGCGGTCGCGTCGAGCGAATCGAGGAGCGGGTGCAGGAAGGTGATGGCGTGCGCGCCGGCGGGGACGTCGCGCAGGACGAAGCGGCCGAGCCGGTCGGTGGTCGCACGGGTGCGCGCGCCCTGCGCGACGACCGTCGCGCCGGCCAGCGGCGCGCGCGAGAGGAGCGAGTCGGTGACCACGCCGCGGATCGTGCCCTGCGCGCGCGCGTCCGGCGCCGCGCCGAGGTCGATGCCCAGGGCGGCGGCGAAGACTGCGCGCGTGGCGAGGGTCACGATCCGGTGACGGCGGCGGAACATCCTGCTCCTCCCGGGGATTCCCCACTAAGATGCACCGAGTGCCGCGGCGCGGCCCCGGTCCTAGCGCGTCGAGAGGTGCGGTCCGACCTTTGGGAGCGCACCACCGCCCCCACCCCCCGCGATGTCGCAAGAATCCCTGATCTACGCCACGAATCTGGTCATCGGCGCCATCCTCGCGGTGCTGCTGACGTACCACTGGCGTCTGGCGGGTCGCGAGTCGAGCCTCGGGCACTGGATGGTCGCGGCCTGGGTGATGACCGGCGCCGACGTGCTCTTCGCGCTCCGTCCCGAGCTCACCTACTGGGTGGGCCGCTTCTTCCCGACGGTGCTCGTGACGGTGGGCCAGACGGTGCTGCTGCTCTGGGCGACGCGCGCGGGCGGACGGCCGCTGCGCGCGCATCACGGCGTGCTGATCGTGATGGTGCACGCGGTCGCACTGGCGATCTTCCTCGCGATCGGCGGCGGGTCGTCGAGCTGGCGCACGGTATCGAACGGGCTCGTCTGGGGGACGCTCTCGGTGGCGTCGTATATCTACCTGCGCCGGGCGCCGGAGGCGCTGCGCCGGGAGATGGCGATTCCGGCCTTCGTGTTCCTCGGGCACGGAGCGTTCCACGGGCTGCGCACGGCGTTCGCGTTCGCGGCGGCGGTGCAGTCGGAGGGGGCCGGGGCGCCGGGGTGGCTGCAGACGATCGGCGACGTGGAAGTGAGCTTCTTCATGGTCGCGCTGTTCGTGTCGCTCCTCGTGGCGCACCTGCAGCTGCGGAACCAGGAGCTGCGGGCGGCCCTGAGCGACGTGCAGCTGCTGTCGGGGCTGCTCCCGATCTGCGCGTGGTGCCGCAAGGTGCGCAGCGACGACGGGTATTGGGAGCAGTTGGAGACTTATTTCGAGTCGCGGCGGAAGGTGCAGTTCACGCACGGGATCTGCGGGGACTGCCAGGCGGAGCACTTCGGGGGCGGACAGCCGGCGCCGAACTTCGTGCCGCCGGCGGATCGCGGTGCGTAGCAGGCTCCTCCTGCGACTGCTTCACCACAGGGGACTCAGGGCTCAACGGGGCATCGGCGGGCCGCACCAGGGTCGCGCGCTGAGAACGGCAACGGCGTTCACTGGAGGGCGCGGAGGGCGCGGAGGAACGGCCACGGCGCCCCGAACCCCCTGTGACCCCTGAGCTCCCTGTGTTGAAGAAGTTGAAGGAACGGCAAGCGAAACGGCGGAAGCGCACCAGCGCCTCCGCCGTTCTCCGTGACCTCCGGGCCCTCTGTGGCGAACGCCGTTGCGTTCCCCTCGTCCCTCATCGCACGAGCGGCTTGAACTTGATCCGGTGTGGCTGGTCCGCGTCCGCGCCCTTCCGGCGCCGCAGGTCCTCGATGTAGGCGCCGTAGTTCCCCTCGAACCAGACGACCTCCGAGTCCCCCTCGAACGCGAGGATGTGCGTCGCGAGCCGGTCGAGGAACCACCGGTCGTGCGAGATCACGACCGCGCACCCGGAGTAGTCCACCAGCGCCTCCTCGAGCGCGCGCAGCGTGTCCACGTCGAGGTCGTTCGTCGGCTCGTCGAGCAGCAGCAGGTTGCCGCCGCTCATCACCGTCTTCGCGAGGTGCAGCCGGTTCCGCTCGCCGCCCGACAGGATCCCGACCTTCTTCTGCTGGTCGGTCCCCTTGAAGTTGAACGTCGAGAGGTACGCGCGGGTGTTCATCTCCTTCTTGCCGACGAGGATCGTCTCGTTGCCGCCCGAGATCTCCTCCCACGCCGTCTTGTTCGGGTCGAGCGTGCGCGACTGGTCCACGTAGGCGAGCTTCACGGTCTCGCCCACCTTGATCTCGCCGCCATCGGGCTTCTCGTGCCCGGTGATCATCCGGAACAGCGTCGACTTGCCCGCGCCGTTCGGCCCGATCACGCCGACGATGCCGCCGCGCGGGAGCGCGAAGTCGAGCTTGTCGATCAGCAGCCGGTCGCCGAAGCCCTTCGTGAGCTTCTTCGCGATCACGACGTCGTTGCCGAGCCTCGGCGCCGGGGGGATGATGATCTCGTTCGCCGCGATCTTCTCCTGCTGCGCCTCGCTCGCCATCTGCTCGTAGTTCTGCAGGCGCGCCTTGCTCTTCGCCTGCCGCGCTCGCGGCGCCATCCGCACCCATTCGAGCTCGCGCTCGAGCGACCGCTGCCGCGCGCTCGCCACCTTCTCCTCCTGCGCCAGCCGCGTCTTCTTCTGTTCCAGCCAGCCGGAATAGTTGCCCTCGTACGGCACGCCGCGCCCGCGGTCGAGCTCGAGGATCCACTTCGCCACGTTGTCGAGGAAGTAGCGGTCGTGCGTGATCGCCACCACGGTCCCCGGGAAGCTCTCGAGGAAATGCTCGAGCCACGCCACCGACTCGGCGTCGAGGTGGTTAGTCGGCTCGTCGAGGAGCAGCATGTCGGGCTCCTCGAGCAGCACCTTGCAGAGCGCGACGCGCCGCTTCTCGCCGCCCGAGAGCGTCTTCACGCTCGCCTCTCCCGGCGGGAGGCGCAGCGCGTCCATCGCCACCTCGATCTTGTTGTCGAGGTTCCAGAGGTCGTGCGCATCGATCTGCTCCTGCACCTTCCCCTGCTCCTCGATGAGCTTGTTCATCTCGTCGTCGCTCATCGGCTCGGCGAACTTCGCGCTGATCGCCTCGAAGCGCTTCAGCAGGTCGCGCGCCGGCTTCACGCCGAGCTCCACGTTGCCGCGCACGTCGAGCGACTCGTCGAGCTGCGGCTCCTGCGGCAGGTAGCCGATCTTCGTGCCCTTGTGCGGCCAGGCCTCGCCCTGGAAGTCCTGGTCCACGCCGGCCATGATCTTGAGCAGCGACGACTTGCCCGCGCCGTTCGGCCCCAGAACGCCGATCTTCGCGCCGGGATAGAAGCTGAGCCAGATGTCGTCGAGGATGATGCGCGAGGGCGGAATGACCTTCTTCAGCCCCTTCATCACATAGATGAACTGTGGTGCCACGGATCCCGTCGGTTCGAGTGGAGAACGAGGGAATCTAGCCGGGCGCCCCCCCATTGAGCACCCGCTGAGTGCACCGGATCAGCTCGGTGTTCTTGAGCTCCCACACCCGCCGGGGGTGCTGGTCGAGCATGTCCGGGTGCGTGTCCTGCCCGCACGGCGCCACGAGCGCGCCCATCGCGTTCGCCCAGAGCGAGAGGACGAACAGCCCCGCGGTGAGCACCACCAGCGGCTGCGACGCGCGGATCCGAGTCTCCCACGCGAAGGCGAGCAGCAGCACCATCCCCGGCAGCGTCTCCGTGAGCAGGCGATAGCCGAACGAATGCCCGCCCCACCAGACGTGCCAGACGCCGTGCACGAGGATGACCAGCGCCGTGCCGACCAGCAGCGGCCGCAGCAGCGCGCGTGACCGCGCGTCTGGGCCGGGCGCCGAGGCCGCCTCGGCCTCCTGGTCCACCGCGCGCCGCGCGAAGACCGCCGGCAGCGCGAGCAGTCCCATCAGCAGGACGGGGCTGAACACGAAGAGCCCGCGCGCGGGGCTCACCAGCACGCCGACGATGCCCTCGAGGGGGTTCGAGCCGAAGCGCATGTGCTGGCCCTGCCCGAGCGCGGTCACGGAGCCGAGCATCACCTGCGAGTAGGCGGCGAGCAGCAGCAACGGGAACGCTGCCGCGATCGCGAACGCACGGAACCCGTCGCGCCGCGTGCGCCAGAGATGCACGGCGAGCGGCAGTGCGATGAGCGCGTTCGTCGGGCGCGTGAACACCGCGACGCCGAGCAGCGCGCCCGCCCAGACGAGTCCCCGCGTGCCGCCGCGCGTCATCGCGTAGAGCGCGCCGAACAGGAAGAGCAGGGACGGCCCGTGCTGCCAGAGCCCCGTGCCCGCTGAACTCCACGCGAGCGTGCCGAACGCGAAGACGAATGAGATCATCGTCGCGCTCCGCGCCGCGAAGCCGAGCTCCGCGAGGAGCAGGAAGCAGAGCGCCACCGCGCCGGCGGTGACCAGCGCCGCCGTCACGAGCGCGATCCCGGAGCGGTTCGCGACGATGTCCACGCCGAACGCGCGCGCAACGGCGTGCGCCGGCACGTTCAGCAGGCCGGGGATGATCGGATAGGCCGAGACGACGCGCCCGCCGCGCTCGACCAGATAGTACGGCAGCGGCGACTGGCAGCGCGCCGCGTCGTACGCGCCGGCCTCTCCGGTCACGGGATCCGACGGGCAGGTGAACTCGTTGAAATCGAGATCCCCCTCGCCAAGGATGGAGAGGGGGAGCAGTTGGGCCGGGAAGGTGTCAGCCGAACCGCCGTTGCGGCCCGGAAGGGCGTAGACGGCGAAGGCGATGACGAAGAGGAGGAACGCCGTCAGGCCCCGCGGCGGCGTCGGGCGCGGCATCGCGTGGGGCGTGTGCCCGGGACGGTGCGGCCGCGCCTAGCGGGCGGCGATGACGACGACGGCGACGGTCGCGATGAGCAGCGGCGCCCACGCCTCGGCGGCGGCGGCCACGATCGCCTGCGCGGCGTTCTGGAACTGACGGATCATCTCGGCACTCCTGACGGGGACAAGGTACTGACGACCAAGCGACCCCTTCAGTTTCGGCTCCTCACCCCGACATCTTCAATCCGTGGACATCGCCGACCTCGCGAACCGCCTGAGCGCGAGCCCGCTCACCGCCATCCCGCTCGTCTTCCTGGCCGGCGTGCTCACGTCGCTCACGCCGTGCATCTATCCGATGATCCCGATCACCGCGGCGATCGTCGGCGGGCAGTCGGTGGGCGAGACGGCCGCGCCGCGCTGGCGAACGCTCGCGCTCACCGGCTCGTATGTGCTCGGGCTCGCGACGGTCTACTCGATCCTCGGCCTCGTCGCCGGCCTCACGGGGACGATGTTCGGGTCGATCAGCACGAACCCGTGGCTCTACTTCGCGATGGCGAACCTGCTCGTGCTCGCCGCGCTCGCGATGCTCGACGTCATCCCGGTGCGGCTGCCGCAGGGCCTGGTGCAGCGCGCGGCGACGGCCGGGACCGGCGGGCGAGCGGCCGGCGCCTTCGTGATGGGCTCGATGTCGGGACTCGTCGCGGCACCCTGCGGCGCCCCGGTGATGCTGGCCGTGCTGACCTGGGTGACGAAGACGGGGAGCGCGGCGCTCGGTTTCGTGTATCTCTTCGTGTTCTCGGTGGGGATGTGCGCCCTCCTCGTCGCGGTGGGGCTCGCGAGCGGTGTCGTCTCGCGGCTGCCGCGCGCGGGGGCCTGGATGGTGTGGGTCAAGCGTCTCTTCGCGCTCATCATGCTCGGCGTGGCCGAGTACTATCTCGTGGAGATGGGGAAGCTGCTGATATGATGCGATCGATGCAGTCCCGCCTGTTCGTCCTCGCGCTCGGCGCGCTCGCGGCGGTCTCCCCGCGCGCCGCGAGCGCGCAGCTCGGCATCGACGTCGGCGCGAAGGCGCCCGACGCGGCGGTGCAGACGCTCGACGGCCAGGCGGCGCAGCTCGCGGGCGCGTTCAATGGCAAGCCGGCGGTGATCGAGTTCTGGGCGACCTGGTGCCCGAACTGCAAGGCGCTCGAGCCGCACATGGACGCGATGCAGGCGAAGTACGCCGGCAAGGTCGCGTTCGTCGGCGTCGCGGTGAGCGCGAACCAGTCGGCCGAGCGCGTGCGGCGCTACACGGCCGAGCACATGCGCGGCTTCACCCACTTCTATGATGCGCGCGGCCACGCGGTGGGCGACTACGACGTGCCAGCGACGAGCTACGTCGTGATCGTGGACCGCACGGGCAAGGTGGTGTACACCGGCGTCGGCGGCGACCAGCAGCTCGACGCGGCGCTGGCGAAGGCCATCAAGTGAGGATCGGCCGGCTCGTCATCGTGCCGCTCGCGCTCGTGGTGCTGGGCTACGGCGGCGCCGCGGGCTACATGAAGGCGAACGAGGCCGCGTACATCTACCACCCGGACGGCTACGGCGGCCGCAACCTCGAGACGCCCGCGCCTGACCTTCGCGTCGAGCCGGCTCGCGTGCGGAACCGCACGGGCCTCGAGCTCGCGACCTGGGTGATCCCGCCGCGCGACACGACCGACACGGCGGCCTTCTGGGTGCTCGTCTGCCACGGCAATGCCGGCAACATCTCGCTCGCGTTGCGGCAGGACTGGGCGCGCGCGATTCTCGGCGAGGGCGTCGGCGTGGTGAGCTTCGACTATCGCAGCTTCGGGGCGAGCGACAACGGCCCGCTCGACGAGGAAGGGCTCTACGACGACGCGCAGGACATCTACGACTGGATGGTCGCCGAGCGCCACATCGCGAAGGACCGGATCATCATCTACGGCCACTCGCTCGGCTCCGGCGTCGCGACGCACCTCGCGGCGCGCACCGAGGCGGCGGGGCTCATCCTCGAGGGGGCGTTCACCTCGGTGCCGGACGTCGGCGCGAGCCACTACTGGTACCTGCCGGTGAAGCTGCTGGCCGGCGAGCGTTTCGCGTCGGTGGAGCGGATCGATTCGATCGCGATGCCGAAGCTGATGCTGCACGCGAGCGATGACACCGTGATCCCGTTCGTGTTCGGGCAGCGGCTCTTCGACGCCGCGCCGGCACCGAAGGAGTTCGTGACCCTCACCGGCGGGCATGACCGGGCGTTCCGTTCCGACTCGGCCGCTTACTTCGGCGCGATCGGGAAGTGGCTGCGCACGCTCGCCGCGCGCGATCTCGAATCGCCGGGGCCGCCGGGCTGAACGGCAACTGATTCACCACAGAGGACACGGAGTGCGCGAGGTTCCAGTCCGCTGGTTCGCCCGAGAACCGCGACTGAACTGGGGTTACCGCGAGAGCGCCAAGGACTCGCAGTCACCCCCACGGTCTATCCATCCGTTGCACGGCCGAGGCGCCGCAATGGATCCTCCGCCGTTCTCCGCGCCCTTCGTGCCCTCTGTGGTAAACGCCGTTGCATTCCCCTCGTCCCTCACCCCGCGTCCCCGAGCCGTGCCCGGAAGAGCAGTCTCGGCGGCATCGGCTCCTTGGTGTGGTAGACGTTGAGCGTGTGGATCGTGAACGGATCCGGCTCGCGGATCGCGAGCATCGCCCGCACGTTCTCCTTCGTGAGCTCGGGGAACATCGAGATCGTGCAGTGCGGCGTGAACGGATACCGCGGCACGTTCATCGGCAGCCCGCAGGTCTTCAGCTTCTCGTGCAGCTCCCGCACCGGCCCGTGCGGGTCGAGCGGCAGCGAGATGATGTCCCGCAGCACGAACCGCTCGGGATTCCCGAACCTCAGCGTGATCGGCTTGAGGCTCGCCACCACCGGCAGGATCCTCGCCTTGAGCTCCGCGACCGGTACGTCCGGCGGGATCGGCCCCGCCCCCGACGACCCGATGATCGTGACGTGCGGCGGCAGGTAGTTCGCCATCCGCGGATCGAACCGGAGCTGGTGCGCGTGGACGCGCTTCGCGAGCTCCCCTTCGAGCTCGTTCGTGATGAAGATGCCGTCTACCGCCACGGCACCGTGATCCCGACGAGCGTCCGTCCGTTCGGCGCATCGACCGCGAACGGGCGTGCGCCGCCGAGCAGGATGTCGTCCCAGCGCGTGTTCGGCCGCGTCTGGTGGAAGCGCGTCACCGCATAGCCCGTCGCCATCCCGATCGCCGCGCCCATCGTCACGTCGCTCAGCCAGTGCGCGTCGCTGTGCATCCGCGCATACGCCGTCACGCCCGCGAGCGTGAAGGTCGCCGCGCCGACGAGCTTCGCCTTCTCCGGCGCGCGGAAGGCGACCTCGCTCGTCACCGCCGCCGCGAACGAGAAGGCGTTCGACGAGTGCCCCGACGGGAAGGACTCGTAGTCGTTCGTCGTGCCGCGCCACGCCTCGACGTCCCAATCGTCAGTGGGATTCACCCGCGGCCGCGCGCGGCCGAAGCTGAACTTGAGCAGCTGCGTCACCGCGCCCGAGATCTTCATCGCCTCGAGGCTGCGCAGCCCGACCGCCGCGACGTCCTCGTTCTTCTTCCAGAGGCCGCCGAGCCACATCGTGTAGCCGAGCCCGAGCGCGACCCCGCCGCCCCACGCGTTGCCCGTCTCGTTCACGCTCTTGAG
>CAZIDS010000014.1:0-23568 GCA_964537945.1 uncultured Gemmatimonas sp.
GCCGCCGTCGTCCTCACGGGCGATCGTCGAGCCCACCACGTTCACGAATCCGAGCGTCCGTGCGCCGCGCCGCTTCGCCTCCCGCATCGCGGCGAGCGTGTCCGCGGTCTCTCCCGACTGCGACAGCACGATGCAGAGCGTGCGCGGCGTCACGATCGGGTTCCGGTACCGGTACTCCGACGCGTACTCCACCTCGCAGGGGATCCGCGCGAAGTCCTCGATCAGCATCTCGCCGATCAGCGCCGAGTGCCAGCTCGTGCCGCAGGCCGTGAGCACGACCTGGTCGATGTTCATCAACTGCTCGTGGCTCATGTTGATGCCGCCGAGCTTCGACGTGCCGTCGTCGAGGATGAGCCGGCCGCGCATCGTGTTCTCGATGGTCGTCGGCTGCTCGAAGATCTCCTTCAGCATGAAGTGGTCGTAGCCGCCGCGCTCGATCGCCGCGAGATCCCACTCGATGCGCTCCACGCTCCGCCGCAGCGGAGTCGCGTTGATGTCCATCACCGTGTAGCCGGTCGGCGTCAGCACGGCGAGGTCGCCGTCGTCCAGGTAGACCACCTCGCGCGTGTGCGAGAGGATCGCCGACGCGTCCGACGCGAGGAAGTACTCGCCGTCGCCGATGCCGATCAGCAGCGGGCTCCCCTTCCGCGCCGCGACGATCTTCTCCGGGTCGCGGCTCGACACCACCGCGATCCCGAACGTCCCCTCGACCTTCCGCAGCGCCCCGATCACCGCCTCCTCGAGCGAACCCTCGAACAGCTCCTGCACGAGGTGCGCGATCGTCTCGGTGTCGGTGTCCGACCGGAACGTGTGCCCGAGCGCCATCAGCTGCTTCCGCAGCACGTCGGCGTTCTCGATGATCCCGTTGTGCACCACCGCGACCGTCTCGTCGGTGCTCAGGTGCGGATGCGCGTTCTTCTCGGTCGGCGGACCGTGCGTCGCCCAGCGCGTGTGCGCGATCCCGACCTTCCCCGTCACCGGGTCGGCGACGAGCGCCCCCTCGAGCTTCGCGATCTTCCCCGCGGCGCGCCGCGTCTCTATCGTCTCGCCGTCGAAGACCGCGACGCCGGCCGAGTCATAGCCGCGGTACTCCAAGCGCTTCAGCCCCGAGACCAGGATCGGGGTGGCCTGCTTCGGTCCGATATAACCGACGATGCCGCACATGAGGCTTGTGGAAGGCTGAAGGTTGGAGGATCAAGGCGACGGCGGAGGGACCTGAGCCTTCATCCTCCCACCTTCATCGTACTAGGTCCTACGTGAGCTTCGCCAGCAATTCCCGTCCCCGCTCCACCAGCGCCTTCGCCGCCGCCGGCGTCGGCCCCTCCGCGATCACCCGCACGATCGGCTCCGTCCCCGACGGCCGCACGTGCACCCACCGGTCCGGCCACCCGAGGCGCAGCCCATCCTGGGTGTCTGCCTCGGCGTCCGGGAAGGCCGCCCGCAGCGCCCCGTACACCGCGTCCAGCGGCTTGTCGGGCCGGTCGAGCTTGTCCTTCAGGATCGCGTACCGCGGGAAGCGCCCGATCACCTTCGACAGGGGCTCCCCATCCTCGTGCATCAGTTGCAAGACGAGTGCCACCCCCAGCGGGGCATCGCGCCCCAGATGGAGCTCCGGCAGGATCACGCCGCCGTTGCCCTCCCCGCCGATCACCGCCCCCTCCGACCGCATCCGCAGCGCCACGTTCACCTCGCCCACGGGCGCGCGGATCACCCGCGCCCCGCGCTCGGCCGCCATGTCGTCCACGATCCGGCTGGTCGAGAGGTTCGTGACCACCGGGCCCGACCGATGTCTCAGCACGACACGTGTCGCGAGCGCCAGCGTGTAGTCCTCGCCGATCGCCTGCGCGGCGTCGGAGACGAGCGCGAGGCGGTCCACGTCAGGGTCGGTCGCGAAGCCGACCTGTGCCCCCGTCTGCCGCACGAGCCGCTCGAGCGCGCCGAGGTTCTCGGCGATCGGCTCCGGCGGCCGCGGGAAGCGGCCGTCGCTCTCGAGCTCGATCGCGTGCACCTCGCAGCCGAGCAGCTCGAGGAGGCGCGGGATGATCGCGCCGCCGGCGCCGCGGCAGGCGTCGTACGCGACCTTGAACTTCCGCGAGCGGATGCCGTCGACGTCGATGAACGGCAGGGCGAGCACCTGGTCGATGTGGCGCGCAAGCGCGTCGGGATCGAACCGCGTCGCGCCGAGCTTGTCGTAGGTCGCGTACGGGATCCCCTGCTCGACGAGGCCGCGCATCTCGGCGCCCTGCGCCGCGCTCAGGAAGAGCCCGTCGGGCCCGATGAACTTGAGCGCGTTCCACTCGATCGGGTTGTGGCTCGCCGTGATGCCGAGCCCGCCCGCGGCGTGGTGGTGCTCCACGGCCAGCTGCAGCGTGGGCGTGGTCGTGAGGCCGATGTCGATGACGTCCGCGCCGACGCTCTCGAGCGCCGCGCGGGTCACGGTGTGGAAGAGCGGACCGGTCACGCGGCTGTCGCGCCCGAGGACGACGGCCTTCGACGGGCCCTTGGCGATCGCCCACGCGCCGAAGGCGGCCGCATAGCGCGCGACGACCTCGGGCGTGAGGCCGAATCCGACGCGTCCCCGGATGCCGGAGACGCTGATCATGAGACGTGGGTCGGTCATCGGGGGGAAGCTAGACGATGGTCCCGCTGGTTCAAGCGGACTGTGAGCGGAGTCACTCTTATCTTTCCTTCCCGCTCCCCTTCCCTTCCGTGGACCTGCTCACCCTCCGCGCCGCCGCCGGCGGCGGCTCGATCGACGCGATCCCCGCGCCGGCGCTCGTCGCCGCGGGATTCACGCTGCTGCAGCGGAGCCCGGCGCTCGTGCGCGCGCTCGCGGGACGCCGCGCGGCCGTGCTGCTCCCGAACTCGCCGCAGTACCTCGTCGCGCTGGCGGCGTCGGAGGGGCGCGGCGCGCTGCTCGTGGACGCCGCGGCGCCGGCCGACGAGGTCGCGCGCCAGCTGCGCGCCGCGAACGCGGGCGCGGTCTTCACCACCGCGGAGCGCGCGGCGAAGGTCCCGCCCGGCCTCGTCCAGGTGCTCCTCGACGACGTGCCGCGCTCGGCCCTCGTACGCGCCGACGGCCGCGAGGCGCGCGTGGACCTCGGCTCGCACTTCGGTCTCGAGCTCGAGGGGGACGAAGAGGCGGCCGGCCGCGACGAGGAGTGCGTGGTGACCGTCGCACCCGACGGCACGGTCGCCGCCCTCACGCACCGTGAGCTGATCACGCGGTCGCGGCTCGCGCTCCAGCAGGCCGGCTTCGCCCCGACGGACCGCGTCGAGTCGGCGCATCCGTTCTCCGATCCGGCGGTCCTCGCCGCGCGCTGCATCGCGCCGCTGCTGGCCGGCGCGACGGTCGCCACGGGACGGGGCTGAGGGTGGGACCCGTCGCCGTCTCCTCGCTCGGTGCGCCGCTGCTCCAGGCGCTCGTCACGCTCGGGCTCGCCCTGCTGCTCGCGCACCTGCACCGCCGGCACCGCAAGGCGCACTTCAAGTGGTGGGCGGTCGCGCTCGTCGCGCGCGTGCTCAGCATCGCCGCCATCGTCGCGTTCCTCGCCAGCGGCGACTTCCCGTTCCTCTACCTGCACCAGGTGTTCATCGGCTGGACCGCGTTCGGCTTCCTGTACGCGGCCGAGGTGTTCGCGCGGCAGCTCACGTGGGAGCCGCGCTACTGGCTCTTCGTCGCGTTCCCGGTGGTCTGGTCGGAGATCGCGATCTTCGTGCTCGACAGCTTCGCGCTCGCGGCGGGGCTCGCCGCGCTCTTCCTCGCGCTCGCGACGCTCTGGGCGGGCGTCGTCTTCCTGCGCTATCGCGCCAGCGCGGGTTCGCCGGCGTCCGGTTTCCTCGCCGGCGTGATGTTCCTCTGGGCGATCCATCACCTCGACTACCCGCTGCTCCGCGCGCGCGGCGCGTGGGAGCCGTGGGGCTACTACGTCGACACGCTGTTCGTGCTCGCGATGGGCGCCGGGATCCTGCTGCTCGTGATCGAGGAACAGCGTGAGGGGCTCCGCACGCTCACGGCGCTGTCGGGCGATGTCCGTGAATCGGCCGGCGCGGATTCGCGCGACACGCTGCTCGCGCGGCCGCTCGGCCTGCGCGGCGTGCGCGGGGCAGCGCTCGTCGGCGTGCGCGGCGGCAAGGCGACACTGCTGCGGGCGGTGGGCGATGCCGTCGCATGGGGCGAAGCGACGCTGCCCCCCGCCGTGCGTGGACTCGCGGTGGACGCGGCGGCGAGCGGGCACTCGCAGCTCGCGGGTCACACGCGCAGCGCGGCGGGACTCCCGCCCTTCGCCGCGGCGATCCCGCTCACGGCGTCGGGTCCGGAGCAGACGGTGCTGCTCATCGCCGGCGACCTAGCCGCGCCATTCGCCGCGCTCGACGACGACATCCTGCGCGTGGTCGGCGAGCAGGTGGGGCACGCACTCGACCGCGCGGCGCTGAGCCGCGACCTCGCGCAGCGCACCGGCGAGCTCGAGCGGCTCTCGGTGCGCATGCTGCAGGAGCACGAGGCGCAGCGCCGCCGGCTCGCGCGCGAGCTGCACGACGAGACCGCGCAGGTCTTCTCGGCGCTGAAGCTCCAGCTCGGGATGCTGCGCGAGGAGGCGGGGAGCGCGTCGCACGAGCGCCTCGACCGCCTGCTGGCGTGGGTGGACCGCGGCAGCGGGAGCATCCGCAGCGCGACCGACGGGCTGCGGCCGGCGGTGCTCGACGACCTCGGGCTCGTGCCCGCGCTCCGCACGCTCTGCGCCGAGGTGCGTGAGTGGGCGGGGCTGGAGATCGCGTTCGATGCGTCGCAGTGGCCGTCGCCGGGACGCGGGCTGCTCGCGCCCGACGCCGAGGTCGCGCTCTTCCGCGCGCTGCAGGAGGCCCTGTCGAACGCGGCGCGCCACGCCGGCGCGCGCAGCGTGCGAGTGACCCTCGCGAGCGCGGGCCGCGGCGCGAGATTGGAAGTGCAGGACGACGGCACGGGGATGGACGAGACGACGCGTGCGCGGCTCGCTGGCGGACCCGGGCGTTCGGGGCTGGTCGGGATGCGTGAACGCGTCGCGGCAGCGGGCGGGACGCTCACGCTCGCGCCGTCCGACCCCGGCCTGCGGCTCACGATCGAGATCCCCTTGAGGCACGCGTGACCGGAGCGCCCATCACGATCCTCGTCGTCGACGACCATCCGCTCGTGCGCGAGGGGATCCGCGGCGCGCTGTCGGTCGCGGGCTTCGCCGTCGTCGCTGACGTCGGCAGCGGCGAGGAGGCGCTCGCCGCGTCGAAGGCGCACCGGCCCGACGTCGTCGTCATGGACATCACGCTCCCGGGGATGAGCGGCATCGAGGCCACCGAGGCGCTGCGCCGCGAGCGCCCCGGCGCGCGCGTGCTGATGCTCTCGGTGCACGACCACCCCGAGTACGTCCTCGAGAGCGTGCGCGCAGGCGCGAGCGGCTACCTTCGCAAGGACTCGCTGCCGGCGGAGCTGCGCGAGGCGGTGCGCACGGTGCACGCGGGGCGCACCGTCTTCCCGCCGTCGCGCGGCGGCGCGCCCGAGGTCACGACACCGATCCTCGCCGCGGCGCAGGAGCGCCTCGACCTCCTCACGCGCCGCGAGCGCGACGTGCTGGTCGGGATCGCGAGCGGGAAGTCCAACAAGGAGATCGCGGCCGGGCTCGAGCTGAGCGTCCGCACGGTGGAGTCGTACCGCGAGACGCTGATGCAGAAGCTCGGCATCAAGTCCGCGGCGGGCCTCACGCGCTTCGCGATCGAGTCGAAGCTGCTCGGCGAACCGGCATCGCGGGACCGCGCCACCGGCGGCCGGTAGCGGACCGCGCGGCACCCGGCGACCTTACGCCATGCGATTCGGCGTCCTGATCGGTGTCGCCCTGCTCGTGGCCTTCGAGGCCGCGAACGTCTATTTCATCATGCCGATGCCGGGCTCCCAGCGGATGCGGAGCCTCGAGCTGGCGTACCTGCTCTACAGCTGGCGGTGGGCCGTGCGCGCGCTCGGCGCGGGCATCATCGCGCTCTCGCTGCCGCGCGCCTGGCGGAGCAGCCTCCTCGCGCGCGTCGGCACGGTCGTGGGCGTGCTTCTCGTCGGTGGGATCACGTACGCGACCAACTTCGTGATGGCGGCCGACGCGATGTTCAGGATGCCGCGCACGATGACGATGGCCGCGGCGGCGCAGAACGCGGTCGCGATGGACCGCCTCGTCGTCGGCGTCGAGGTCAACGGCGACGCCCGCGCCTATCCGCTGCAGTTCATCGGCTACCACCATCAGGTGCGCGACACCGTCGGCGGCAAGGAACTGCTGGTCACGTATTGCACGGTCTGCCGCACGGGCCGTGTCTTCGAGCCGACCGTCTCCGGCGCCGTCGAGCGCTTCCGGCTCGTCGGGATGGACCACTTCAACGCGATGCTCGAGGATCGCACCACCGGCAGCTGGTGGCGGCAGGCGAACGGCGAGGCCGTCGCCGGCCCGCTGAAGGGGACGATGCTCCCCGAGGTCCCGAGCCGGCAGGTGACCCTGCGGCAGTGGCTCGCACTCTACCCGGCGAGCAAGGTGATGCAGCCCGACCCCGACTTCGCCGCGCAGTACGCGAAGGACTATGCCTACGAGCGCGGCACGAGCCAGGGCCGCCTCACCGGCACCGACCGGCGCTCGTGGGAGGACAAGTCGTGGGTGATCGGGCTGCGGGTGGCGTCGAGCGCCCGCGCCTACGACTGGAACGAGCTCCTGCGGAAGGGCGCGATCAACGACACGCTCGGCGGCAGGCCGGTCGTGATCGCCGTCGCGGCGGACAGCGCGAGCTTCTATGCCTTCGTGCGCCCCGACGCGGCCACCGTGTTCGCGGTCCGCGGCGACTCGCTCGTCGCGGGGACGCGCGCGTGGGCGTTCAACGGCAAGGGCGCCGCCGGCGCGCTCGCGCCGATGGTCGCGAGCCAGGAGTTCTGGCACAGCTGGCGCACCTTCAATCCGGCGACGACGCGGTTCCGCTGAAGGTTAGATTTCCCGCATGACCCGGATCCTCCCCGACGAACACGGCGGCGGCTTCTCGACCCGCGCCATCCACGCCGGCCAGCGCCCCGACCCGACCTCGGGCGCGATCATGCCGCCCATCTACCAGACGTCGACCTACGCGCAGGAATCGCTCGGGGTCAACAAGGGCTACGAGTACGCGCGCGGCAAGAACCCCACCCGCGAGTGCCTCGAGCGCAACATCGCCGCGCTCGAGGGCGCCCAGCACGGGTTCGCCTTCTCCTCCGGGATGGGCTGCGTCGACTCGATCATGAAGCTGTTCAAGTCGGGGGACCACGTCGTCGTCGGCGCCAACGTCTACGGCGGCACCTTCCGGCTCTTCGACAAGATCCTCCAGAACTTCGGCCTCCAGTTCACCTGGGTGGACACGCGCGACCCGCAGCGCATCGCCGACGCGGTCCGGAAGAACACCGTCGCGGTCATGCTCGAGACGCCGACGAACCCGCTGATGCACCTCACCGACCTCGCGGCCGCGGTGCAGGTCGCGCGGAAGGCCGGCGCGCTCACCGTCGTCGACAACACCTTCGCGACGCCGTACTTCCAGAGCCCGCTCGCGCTCGGCGCCGACATCGTCTGGCACTCGAGCACGAAGTACCTCAACGGCCACTCCGACGTGATCGGCGGCGTCGCCGCGCTCAACGACGACGATCTCGCGAAGCGCCTCCAGTTCAACCTGAACTCCGCCGGCGCCGTCCCCGGGCCGATGGACTCGTGGCTCACGCTGCGCGGCACGAAGACGCTCGCGCTCCGGATGCGCCAGCACGACGCGAACGGCCGGCAGGTCGCGGCCTGGCTCGCCAACCGCGTCGGCGAGCAGCGCGTCTTCTATCCCGGCCTCGCCTCGCACCCGCAGCACGAGCTCGCCAAGCGGCAGATGCGCGGCTTCGGCGGCATGGTGTCGGTCGAATGCGGCAGCAAGGAGAACGCGAACAAGGTCGTCTCGCGCGTGAAGGTCTTCACCCTCGCCGAGTCGCTCGGCGGCGTGGAGTCGCTGGTCTGCCAGCCGGCCGGGATGACCCACGCGTCGGTCGAACCCGCGCGACGTCTCGAGATCGGCATCACCGACGGGCTCCTCCGGTTCTCGTGCGGGGTCGAGGACGTCGAGGACCTCCTCGCCGACCTCGAGCAGGCGTTCAAGGGGCTCTGATCGCGCCCTGACACCATTAGAGCGGCCGAGCCGTAGAGTCCACGACCCTCTCCCGGAGCACCCGTGGCCCGCACCGTCCTCACCGACATCTCCTCCCTCGCCTGGGAGCATCCCGCCGACCGCGCCGCGCTGAACGCGCTGCGCGCGATCCCCGGGTTCCAGACCGCCGTCAACAAGGTCGCGAGCTTCTTCGGCGAGCGATCGGTGCGCCACCTCTTCACGGCGAACGCCGTCCGCGTCGGCCCCACGCAGCGCCCCGACCTCGATGCGGTCTGGACCGAGGTGCTCCACACGATGGACTGGCCGACGCGGCCGCAGCTCTACGTCACGCAGACCCCCGAGATGAACGCCGGCGCCGTCGGCTTCGGCGACCCGTTCGTGATCATCAACTCGGCCGCGATCGAGCACCTCACGCGCGACGAGCTCCGCGTGCTCCTCGCCCACGAGCTCGGCCACATCATGAGCGGGCACGTCACGCTCCGCACCATCGCGCAGATCATCCTGCTCGTCGGGATCGGCAACCTCCCCTTCCTCGCCGGCGTCGCCATCCTCCCGTTCCAGCTCGCGCTCCTCGAGTGGTACCGCAAGAGCGAGTTCTCGAGCGACCGCGCGTCGCTGCTCGGGACGCAGGACCCCGACCTCGTGCTGACGACCTTCATGAAGCTCGCCGGCGGCCGCGAGTTCGGCGACAAGCTCGACCTCGCCGCGTTCAAGGAGCAGTCGAAGGAGTACGAGACCGACGGCTCGGCCTGGGACAGCGTCCTCAAGACGCTCAACACCGCCTTCCGCGACCATCCGTTCTTCGCCGTCCGCGCGGGCGAGCTGCAGCGCTGGATGGAGTCGGGCGCCTACGCGCGCGTGCTCGCCGGCGAGTACAAGCGCCGCGCCGACGTGAAGCCCGGCGAGGGCCTCGGCGACGACATGAAGGAGGCGTCGAACTACTACGCCGATCGCGCGAAGGCCGCCGCCGACAAGGTGAGCGACTCCATGTCGCGCGCGAAGGCCGCGTTCACCGACGCCTTCCGCGGCGGATCGCGATGAGGATCCTGGTCGTCGGCGGCGGCGGTCGCGAGCACGCGCTCGCGTGGAAGCTCCGCCGCGACGACCCCAGCGGCGAGATCATCGCCGCCCCGGGCAACCCGGGGATCGCCGGCATCGGCCGCTGCGTGAACGTCGCGGCCACCGACCTCGACGGCCTCGTCGCGCTCGCGCGCGCCGAGGCCGTCGACTTCACGGTCGTCGGGCCGGAGGCGCCGCTCGAGGCGGGCCTCGTCGACCGCTTCCGCGCCGCCGGGCTCGCCGTCTTCGGGCCCACCGCCGCCGCCGCGCGCATCGAGACCTCGAAGCGCTTCGCGAAGGAGCTGATGCTCGCCGCCGGCGTCCCGACCGCGAGCGCGCGCACCTTCACCGACGCCGCGGCAGCCAAGGCCGAGGTGCGCCGGCTCGGCGCGCCGGTCGTCGTGAAGGCGAGCGGCATCGCCGCGGGCAAGGGCGTGATCGTCGCGATGAGCGTGGCCGAGGCCGAGGAGGCCGTTGAATCGATGCTCGTCGACAACGCCTTCGGCGCCGCGGGCGCCGAGGTGCTCGTCGAGGAGTTCATGAGCGGAGAGGAACTCTCGCTGTTCGCGCTCACCGACGGCACGGACTTCCTGCCGTTCATCGCCGCGCAGGACCACAAGCGCATCGGCGAGGGGGACACCGGGCCGAACACGGGCGGCATGGGCGCCTACGCGCCGGTCGCGCTCTGCACACCGGCGCTGGTCGCCGACGCCGGTGCGCGCGTCTTCGCGCCGACCCTCGCCGCGATGCGCGCCGCCGGCTGCCCGTTCACTGGCCTGCTCTACGCCGGCCTGATGCTCACCGAGGCGGGCCCCAAGGTCGTCGAGTTCAATTGCCGCTTCGGCGACCCCGAGACGCAGGCGCTGCTGCCGCTGATGGCGTCGTCGCTGCTGGAGCCGATGCGCGCGATCGCGCACGGACGCTCGCTCGCCGGTGCGGCGCCGCTCGCGTGGAAGCGCGGCGCGTCGGTCACGACCGTCGTCGCGGCCGCGGGCTATCCCGGCACGGTGCGCGCCGGCGATGCGATCACCCTGCCGCCCGACGGCGGTGACATCACCGTGTTCCACGCGGGCACGCGGCGCGCTGCCGGCGGCGAGCTCGTCACGAGCGGCGGCCGCGTCGTCGCCGTCACTGCGCTCGCGCCGACCATCGCCGAGGCGCAGCAGCGGAGCGCCGGCGCCGCGGCGCGCGTCGGGTTCGCCGGCGCGCAGTACCGGCGCGACATCGGCTGGCGCGAGCTCGCGCGCCCGCGCTGAGCGCGGCGCAGTGCCCGAACTCCCCGAGACCGAGACGATCGCGCGCGACCTCGACGGCGCCCTCCGCGGCGCCGTCGTGCGTTCGGTGGAGGTCGCGCGCGCCGACGTGCTGCGCGGCCTCTCGCGTCCTCGCTTCGCCGCGGCGCTCGGCGGCGCGACGATCGCGCGCGCGTGGCGGCGCGCGAAGAGCGTCATCCTCGAGCTCGGCCCCGCCGGCCGGCTCGTCGTGACCCCGCGCTTCACCGGCGCGTTGCTCGTGGATGGGACGCCCGACGAGCGCTACACCTGCATCACGCTCCGACTCGCCGACGGCCGCGCGCTCCGCTACCACGACGTGCGCCGGCTCGGCACGGTCGCGCTGCTCGGCGACGCCGCATTCGTGCGCTGGGACGGCGCGCTCGGTCCCGAGCCGCTTGACCCGGGCCTTGATGCGGGGCGATTTTCGGGAATCGTTCGGGGGTCGTCCCGCGCCGTGAAGAGCATCCTGATGGATCAGCGCCGCCTCGCCGGCATCGGCAACATCTATGCGAATGAGGCGCTCTGGCGCGCGCGGATCCGCCCGTCGCGCCGGGGCGCGGCGGTGCGCATCGCCGAGGCGGCGGTGCTGCTCGACGAACTACGTGCCGTGCTGCGCGAGTCCATCGAAGCGCGCGGCACGACCTTCCGCGACTTCCGCGACGCGTATGGCGCGCGCGGCGCCTTCGCGTCGCGGCTGCAGGCCTACGGCCGCGAGGGCGAGGCCTGCACGCGCTGCGGGACCGCGCTGCGCAGCTCGCACCGGATCGACGGCCGCCAGAGCACCTGGTGCCCGGAGTGCCAGCGATGAGCCCGCGCCGGCGGCGACGCCGCGGCCCGCTCGCGCCCGCGAAGGACGTCGAGATGCGGATCGACGGCATGCTCGCGGTGGTGAAGGACGGCGCGCGCGACGTCCCCGGCGTCTACCGCATGACCTCGGCCGACGGCGAGGTGATCTACGTCGGCAAGTCGAAGGCGCTCCGCACGCGACTGCTGAGCTACTTCCGCGCGTCGTATCCGAAGGACAAGGGCGCGCGCATCCTGCGCGAGGCGGCGACGCTCGAGTGGGAGGTCCTGCCGAGCGAGTTCTCGGCGCTGCTGCGCGAGCTGCGGCTCATCAAGCTGCTCCGGCCGCGCTACAACGTCATGCTGAAGCGCGACGCACGGTACCACGCGTTCGTGCGCGTCTCGCGCGGCCCCGCGCCGCGGTTCCACGTCGTGCGCGGCGCCGGCACCGACGAGACCGGCACGTATTACGGGCCCTTCCGCGGCGCGCTCCAGCTCGAGGAGGCGCTGCGCGAGCTCAACGACGTGCTCGGGCTCCGCGACTGCCGGCTCGACCAGCCGATCCACTTCGCCGACCAGCCCGACCTGCTGCCGATGCCGACGCGCACGCCGGGCTGCATCCGCCACGAGATCGGGAAGTGCCTCGGTCCCTGCGTCGCGGCGGTGCGCGAGGACGAGTACCTGGCGCGCTTCCGCGCCGCCCGCGAGTTCCTCGAGGGGCACCACGACGCGCCGCTCGAGCCGCTGCGCGCGCAGATGGAGGCGTCGAGCGACGCGCTCGACTTCGAGCGCGCCGCGACGATGCGCGACAAGATCCGCCGGCTCGAATCGCTGCAGGAGCAGTTCGGCCGCATCCGCTTCGCGCTCGAGTCGCTCTCATTCACCTACACCGTGCCCGGCGAGCGGCCCGAGGACGCGCGCGCGTACGTCGTGCGACGCGGGCGCGTACGGCACGAGGGGCCGGCGCCGCGCACCGCCGCCGAACGGCGCGCGCTCGAGGCGCGCATCGCCGAGATCCTCGCGCCCGCGGAACGCGCACCCGCGACCGTCCCGGGGCACGAGGTGGACGAGGTGCTGCTCGTCGCGGCCTGGTTCAAGAAGCATCCGAAGGAACTCAAGCGCACCACTCCGTTCGAGGCCGTCGCGGCGCAGAGCGCATGAGCGGCGCCCCGCGGATGCAGTACGTCGAACGCGCGCCGTCGGCGGCGATCGCGCCATGGGTGCTCACGCTCTGGGGCTTCCGCGCCGACGAGCTGCCGCCGCCCGGCGCGCCGTACGCGGTGTGGCCCGACGGCTGCCTCAACGTCGGCGTGTTCCGCCACGAACGCTTCGAGATGCTCGTGGGCACCGGCCCGCGCGTCGTCGCGTCGCACCCGCCGGTCACGCCCGGCGCGCGGCTCTGGGGCGTGCGCTTCTGGCCCGACGCGGTCGGGCCGGCGCTCGGCATCGCACCGCGAACGCTGCGCGACCACATGGGGCCGGCACCAGGTCCGGTCGCCGCCTGGTTCGCGACGATGCCGGCCGCCGTCCCACGCACCGAAGATGCCGAGCTCGCGCTCGATGCGCTCGACCGGTGGCTGGCCGAGCGGCTGCGCGGCGCCGCGGCGCCCGACGAGCGCATCCGCGCGGCGGTGCGCGCGATCGTCGCCGCGCGGGGCGACATCGCGATGGACGCCGTCGCGCGCGCGGCTGCGCTCGGCCTGCGCCAGCTGCAGCGCCGGTTCCCCGACGCCACGGGCCTCACGCTGCGCGAGTGGGCGCGTGTCCGGCGCCTGCGCGAGGCGCTCGCCGGCCAGCTCGCTCCCGACCCCCGCACCTGGTCGCGCATCGCCGCCGAGTCCGGGTTCGCCGATCAGGCGCACCTCACGCGCGAGTTCGTCGCCCTGACCGGCCTCGCGCCGGGAGCGGCCGGCCGCTTCCTCCGGTCGATCGCGCACGAGGACGTGACGCCGTAGCGCGTCACGGCGTGCGAGGGGAAGCGCCGGATGTCGCGCGGATACAAGCGGGCATCGCGGCCGCGCGGGAGATTGGTGGCAGACCCTTCCCAAGGAGCCGTCCGTGGTTCGTTCGTCCGCCCTTCTCCTCCTCTCGCTCCTCCTTCCCGCCGTGGCGCACGCGCAGGACCCGCAGGCCGCCGCGAACATCGCCAAGGCCCGGGCCGCGCTCCAGCCGGTCGCGTGGCTGGCCGGCACGTGGGAGGGTGACGCGCAGGTGGCGATGGGCCCGAACAACGCGATGAAGGTGCGCCAGAGCGAGGACGTGGTCTGGGGCGCGGGCGGCACCGTGCTCATCATCCGCGGAACCGGGCGCGACCCATCGACCGGCGCGATCAACTTCGAGGCGGCGGCGACGGTCTGGTTCGACGCCGACGCGCAGAAGCTTCGCATGCGCACCTTCCGCGACGGCCGCACCATCGAGCCCGACATCGAGGCGCGCACCGACACGATCATCTGGGGATTCGCCGTGACGGGCGGGCGGATCCGCTACACGATCACTCGCGAGGACGACGGCTGGCACGAGGTCGGCGACTTCATCCGCGAGGGCGGGCAGCCGTTCCGCACCATCGAGATGCGGCTCTCGCGCACGGGGCGTTGACCCCGGGACCGGGCTCGCCGGCCGCGCACTGGCACGTCTGCGGTACCGCTGGGTAGCATCCGGGGCCCGTGTACGCCCGTGTACGCCCGGACCGCCCACGATGCCCGCGTGACCCACCGAACCGGCCGCACACTCCTGGTCGCAGTCATCCTCGCTGCCGCCGACGTCGCCTCCGCGCAGGCGACGCCGGCGGTGAACGTCGTCGTGCGGGGCGTGGTGCGCGACACGCTCGAGCGGCCCGTCCAGGCCGCGACGGTCGCGCAACTGGGCACGATGCGGATCACCACCACGGACCGCGAAGGACGTTTCGAGCTCGTGGTCGAGCGCGTCGCGGGACGTCGCGCACCTCGCATCACCGTGCGGCACGAGGCGCACGAGCCCGTCGTGCTCACGATCGCGGATGACACGTCGTCCGGCCCGGTCGCGCTCACGATCACCCTGCTCCCGCTGGCCGCGCCGATCCCCCGCGTCGTGGTGCGCGCGGCGCCCGACCGTCCGATGAGCACGGCCTCCACGCGGCAGGAGATCACGCGCCTGCCACCGATGGTCGAGCCCGACGCCATCCGCGCGCTGACCTTCCTGCCGTCGGTGCAGCAGCCGAACGGCCTCATCGGCCGCGTACACGTCGCCGGTGCCGCGCTCGACGAGGCGCTCTACACGCTCGACGGACATCCGCTGCAGTCGCCGAATCACGTGCGCGGCATCGGGTCCGGGGTGCTCACCGCCGCGCTCGACCACGTCGAGGTGCTCTCGCACCACGTGCCCGCCACGGTCGAGTCGCGCGCCGGCGGCGTGATCGCGATGCACACGCGCCGCGGCGACGGCGCGGATGGCGGCGAGGCCCTCGTCTCGTCACTCTCCGTCAGCGGCGCCGTCACCGAGCGCTTCGCGCGCGGCGCAGACCTCCTCCTCGCCGGCCGCGTCACCTACCTCCGCCGGATGATGGACGGCTTCGACCCCGACTGGTTCGGCGACCAGTTCCCGATCAACGACTATCAGGACGGGATCGTCCGGGTCGGCGGCGAGCTCGGCTTCGGCTGGCGCGCCGAGCTGCTCGGGTTCGCCTCCACCGACCTCGCGTCGTTCGAGCGCGAGCGGGTCCCGGGCCGTCCGTGGCGCGGCGAATACCTCGCCGGCTTGACGCTCTCGCGGACCGTGGGCCGCCGGACCCAGCGCATCCGGTGGTCGCGCGACGTGCTGACGCGGGCCGAGGGCGATTTCGCCGACACGAGCTTCGACGCGAACGCCCTGCGGTCGCGGCAGGTGCTGGGCTCGGTGTCGCTGGAGGATGAACTCCAGGTGAGCGGGCGGACGCGCCTCGCGACGCGCGTCGGGCTGACGCAGGCCCGCTACGCGCACCGCTGGGACGCGTGGAACGAGGTGGCGCCCGGCGCGCCGCGTGGATACGACGGCACGCAGACACTCTTCCTCGGCACCGCCGCGATGCAGGCGACGCGTTCGCTCTCGCCCACGGTCACGGGCGATGCGGGGTTCGTCGTGGACGCGAACTGGCGCGGCGCGTACGTCGCGCCGCGCGTCCACCTCGGCTGGCGCGCGAGCCCCGTCCTCTCCTTCGACGCCAGCCTCGAGCGCCGGCACCAGTTCGACGGCGAGTACTCGCCCGAGCTCGAGTCCGACAAGCAGTCCCCGCTCTTCCGGTTCGCGCGGCCGCGCCGGCAGGACGGCGTCGCCCTCTCGGCACGCTGGACGCGCGAGTGGTCGACCTACGCGCTCGTCGTGCGGGGCGACCTCTACGCTCGCCGCACGAAGGACCGGCCGGTCGGCGCCGAGGAGTTCGCGTGGGACGACACGACGGCCCGCACCGCCCTCGCGTTCGACCGGGTGGACGCGCGCAGCTTCGGAACGGGGATCGCCGTCGCGCTCTCGGGGCCGCGCGGCGCGGGCGCACAGCTCACCTACGCCCTCGCGCGCACCGAACAGCGCGACTCCCTCGGCTGGTACCGCGCCGCCTGGGACCGGCCGCAGGTGCTCTCCGTGCTGGTCACGTCACCGCGCGTCTGGGGGATCACGGTCACGGCCACCGGGCGGGCCCAGAGCGGCGTCCCCGTCGCGCCGCTGCTCGGCACCCTGCCGTATCCGTCGCCATTCCATCCCGACGACCACTTCCTGCTTGACAAGCCTCTCCTTGGCCGGCGTGGCAGCGCGAGCCTGCCTGCCACCGCGCGGCTCGACCTCGCGCTCCGCCGCGAGTGGCGTACCCGGCGCCTGCAGGGCGACGTGCAGCTGCAGCTGATCAACGTCTCCGGTGCGCAGACGCCCTACGCGGCGTACTGGCTCGGCTACGGCGCGTCGGACGAGCTCTTCACACGGAGCGAGGGCATCCGCATCCCGTCCATCGGCGTCTCGTTCCGATGGTGAGACGCGCGGTCGGCCTCATCACCGTGTTCGCGGCCGCCGCCGTCGCCGCGGCGTGCGAGCCGGTCGCGCCGCTGCGCGGCGCGATCGAGGAACCGGTCGTGATGGTCGTGCTCTCGCGCGGTCCGTCGATCGACCCCGACCTTCCCCCCGACAGCACCCTGCACGCGCTCGTCGCCGCGACCGTGGAGCTCGGCACCGCCCGCTACGGCAGCGTGAGCCAGTTCACGATGCGGCGGCGATCCGACCAGGCGCAGTTCGATTGGGTGGTCACGCCGCGCACGGGGCCGCTGGACGTTAGTTACTCGTGGAGCCTCGACCGCGCCGAATGGAACGTGCACCTCGCGTGGAACGGAACCGGCGGACGTCTCGGCCGGTCGGACCTGCAGGGCGGCGAGACCTACGACCTCGAGATCATGACCGAGGGCCGGCGAGTGATCGGCGCGGTCACCCTGCCGCCCGATCCGGTGCCGGTGCTCGAGACAGTCGGCCGCCAGCACACGCTCAGCTGGGACTCGGTGCCCGGCGCCTCGTTCTACGTCGCGATGTTCGTGAGCAACTGGGTCGTCTCGTATCCCACGGGCCGCACCTTCAGCTGGAGCGAGCCGCTGGACACGCTGGAGCAGCCGCGTCCCGTCGGCTGGCTCCGCCTGCGCGCGTACGAGCCGAACCTGCATCGCTACATGCGTGACCAGACGCTGCCGCGGTCGGGCATCAGCGGCGCCTACGGCGTATTCGGCGCATTCTCGATCGACTCGGTCTGGGTGGAGCCCTACCAACCGCCGCCGCTCCGGGCGCTCCTCCGGGACCGCTAGCCCGCCAGCGGCACGAGCTGCGCCTCGGCGCGCCCGCCATCGATCGTCAGGATCGCCACCGTCGGCTCGAGGTCGAACCGGCGCGGTCCCGCGGCGCCCGGGTTCACGACGAGCTTCTCCCCGACGCGCTCGATCAGCTGGCGGTGCGTGTGACCGTAGACGAGCACGTCGGCGTCGTACGCCGCCGCGACCTTCGCCGCGCCGGGCCGGCCGAGCTCGTGGCCGTGCTGCACGTGGATCCGCACGCCGCCGACCGTCAGGTCGAGCGACTCCCGGAGGCGCGGGTCGAGGTCGTCGCAGTTGCCGAACACGGCCCGCACCGGCGCGATCACCTCGAGCTCCTCGAGGATGCCATCGCCGCAGACGTCGCCTGCGTGCAGGATCATCGAGACGCCGGCGAACGCCGCGTGCACGTCGGGACGCAGCAGCCCGTGCGTGTCGGAGATGAGGCCGATCCGCACCGCGCCGGCCATCAGTCGTCCTGCTCGCCCCAGCGCGGCGCGAGCGTGTTGGGCACGCCGAGGTGGTCGAGCGCGCGCGCGACGATGAAGTCCACCAGCTCCGCGATCCGGGTCGGCCGATGATAGAAGCCCGGCGCGGCCGGCATCACCGTCGCGCCGGCGAGCGTCACGCGCCGCATGTTCTCGAGGTGGATCAACGAGAGCGGCGTCTCGCGGGTGACCATGAGCAGCGGCCGCCGCTCCTTGAGCGCGACATCCGCCGCGCGCTCGACGAGCGAGCGCGACGTGCCCGCCGCGATGCTCGCGAGCGTGCCCATCGAGCAGGGGCAGATGACCATCCCGCCGGCGAGTGAGCTCCCCGACGCGGGCGCGGCGCCCCGGTCGCCATCGTCGAACACCGTGACGAAGCGCTCGAACCGCTTGGCGCCGACCGCCTTCCTGAGCGCGGCGAGGTCCTTCAGGTCGCTCTCGGTCCGCAGGAGCCGCCAGCCGTGCGACGAGACGATCAGCGAGACACGCCGCTCGGCGATGAGCAGCTGCTCGAGCAGCCGCACGCCGTACGGCGCGCCGCTCGCGCCCGTCATCGCCATCACGATCGGCGCCGTCCGCTCCGCGCCGCGCGTCACGCGAGCAGCCGGTCGGTGAGGACGCACGCGAAGAACGCGATCGAGATCACGCCGTTCATCGTGAAGAACGCCGCGTCGAGTCTCGAGAGGTCGTCGCTCGTCACGAGCGAGTGCTCGTAGGCGAGCAGCGAGGCCGCGACGAGCACGCCGACCCACGCGAGCGCGCCGGCGCCGGCGCCCCATACCGCGAGCGAGAGCGCCGCGACCGTCACGCCGTGCAGCGCGCGCGAGACCACGATCGCGCGCTCGACACCGAGCGCGGCCGGGATCGAGTGGAGCCCCTGCGACCGGTCGAACTCGATGTCCGGCAGCGCGTAAAGGATGTCGAACCCGCCCGACCAGGTCATCACGCCCACCGTCATCGCGGCGAGCAGCCACCACGGCTCGCTCCAGCGTCCCGTCACGGCGAGGTAGCCGCCCACCGGCGCGATCGCGAGTCCCAGCCCGAGCACGAGGTGCGCGTAGCGCGTGAAGCGCTTGGTGAACGAGTAGAAGCAGACCCAGCCGAGTGCGGCCGGCGAGAGCAGCAGGCAGAGCGGGTTCAGCATCCAGGCCGCCACCACGAAGAGCGCCGCCGCGACCGCGACCGTGCCCCACGCCTCGCGGACGCCGATCGCGCCGCGCGGGATCTCGCGCATCGCGGTCCGCGGGTTCCGCGCGTCGTACTCGCGGTCGACGATCCGGTTCACCGCCATCGCGACCCACCGCGCCGACGTGAACGCGAGCACCACCCAGCCCACCATCGCGACCGTCACCGGCGCGACGCGCGTCGCGAACGTCACGCCGACGAGTGCGAACGGCAGCGCGAAGAGGGTGTGCGGCAGCTTCACGAGGCTCGCCCACCGGGCGAGCCCCGACTCCCCCGCGAAGGTCTGCCCCTCGCGCGGACCGCCCGCCGCCGGACGAGGCGCCGTCATCGCGGCCCGAGCCCGAGCTTCGGCCACATCGCGTCCACCGCGCGCTTGGTCGCCTCATCCATCTCGATCACCTTCGGCCAGTCACGCGTGAAGCCCTCCTCGGGCCACTTCTTCGTCCCGTCGATCCCCATCTTGGAGCCATAGGAGAACGCGCGGCTCGAATGGTCGAGCACGTCCATCGGGCCCATCGTGAATCGCACGTCGCGCTCGGGGTCGATGTTGTTCAGTGCCACCCACCAGGCCTCCTGCGGGTCGCGCACGTTCACCCAATCATCCACCACCACGAGCACCTTCGCGAGCGACATCAGTCCCGCACCCCAGAGCGCGTTCATCACCTTGTACGCGTGCCCCGGGTACGCCTTCCGGATCGACACCAGCACCAGGTTGTGGAACACGCCTTCGGCCGGCATGTGGTAGTCCACGATCTCCGGCGTCGTGAGCTTCAGCAGCGGCAGGAAGATCCGTTCGGTCGCATGGCCGAGGTAGAAGTCCTCCATCGGCGGCCGGCCGACGATCGTCGCGCAGTAGACCGGCTCCTTCCGCATCGTCACCGCCGTGACGTGCACCTTCGGGTAGAGGTCGGCCTCGGAGTAGTAGCCGGTGTGGTCGCCGAACGGCCCCTCGACCACCAGCGCCTCGCGGGGGTCGATGTAGCCCTCGATCACGATCTCGGCCTCGGCCGGCACCTCGAGGTCGCAGGTGATCGCCTTCACGAGGCGCACCGGCTTCCTCCTCAGGAAGCCCGCGAAGATGAACTCGTCGATGTTCGGCGGCAGCGGCGCGCTCGCCGAGTACATGCTCGCCGGGTCGGCGCCGATCACGATGCAGACCGGCATCCGCTCGCCCTTCTCCGCCATCTGCCGCCAGTGCTCGGCCCCGGTCTTGTGGCGCTGCCAGTGCATCGCCACCTCGCGCTTGCCGAGCTGCTGCACGCGGTACATCCCCACGTTGCGGATGCCGCGCTTGGGATCCTTGCTCACCACCGCCGTCATCGTGAGGAAGGGACCGCCGTCCTCGGGCCAGGTGGTCAGCACCGGGAGCGCGTCGAGATCCACCTCGCTCCCCTGCAGCACGACCTCCTGGCAGGGCACCGGCGCCGAGACCGTGCGCGGGGGGAACTTCGAGACCTCGAGCAGGCGGGGCAGCAGCTGCAGCTTGCCAAGGAAGCCCTCGGGCACCTTGAGGTCGAGGAGCTTCGTGATGCGATCGCCGTGGTCGTCGAGCCGCTCGACGCCGAGCGCGAGCGCCATCCGCGACATCGAGCCGAAGAGGTTGATCGCGACCGGCATCTTCGAGACCGACCCGTCGCGCAGCACCGGGCGCTCGAAGAGGAGCGCCGGCCCGCCACCGGGCATCTTCATCACGCGGTCGGCGATCTCGCACATCTCGAGCTCGACCTTCACCGGCTCGGCGATGCGCTTCAGCTCGCCCGCGCGCTCGATCGCGGCGATGAACTCCTGCAGCGTGTCGAGCGGTTCCGTCACTTGGTCCCCACGTGCACCGCCGCGATGCCGAAGGTGAGCGCATCCCACTGCACGTCGCGGAAGCCGGCGTCGGTCATCGCCTGCGCGAGCACCTGCGTCTCGGGGAAGTTCGCCACGGAGCGCGGGAGATAGGTGTAGGCCGTCTTGTGGCCGCTGATCGCGCGGCCGACCAGCGGCAGCACGTGATGGAAGTAGAAGAGGTACCCGGCGCGCACGAGCGGCACCCGCGGCGTCGAGAACTCGAGGATCACGAAGCGCGCGCCGGGCCGCAGCACCCGGTGCACCTCGCGCAGCCCCGCGGCGAGGTTCGCGACGTTGCGGATCCCGAACGCGACGATCGCCCCGTCGAACGCATCGTCGCGGACCGGCAGCGCGAGCGCGTCGGCGACCACCGGGGCGAGGACGGCGGCGGGCGCCTTCCCGACGCCGGCCCGCAGCATCGGCTCGGCGAAGTCGGCACCGAGGATGGTGCCGGCGAAGCCGGACTGGCGGCTCAGCTCCGCGCCGACGTCGAGCGTGCCCGCACAGAGGTCGAGGTAGCTGCCGCGCGGCGCGCGGTCCCACCCCAGGCGCCGCAGCGCGACCTTCCGCCAGCGGCGGTCGATGCCGAGCGAGAGCAGGTGGTTCAGCAGGTCATAGCGCGGCGCGATCTCGGAGAAGATCCGCTGGACATACGTGCGCTTGCCGGCCGCCGAGGCGTTCTCGGCGGCCGCGTTGGCCTCGAGAGCCTCCGTGTCGAGCGTGTGCGGCATCGTGCCGAAAGTTGCCCGGCACGAGGGGGCCGGGCAAGTTTCCCGCAGCGAATGGCGCCCCCTCTCGACCTCCCCAACCTCCCGGACGCCGACGTCGTCGCCCTCGCCCAGAAGGGCAAGGAAGCGGCCTACCGGGAGCTCATCCGCCGGTACGAGCGCCCGGTCTATTCGCTGATCTACCGCATGGTGCGCGACGCCACCGCGGCGGAGGACCTCGCGCAGGACGCGTTCATCAAGGTCCTCAACCATATCGACAAGTACCGGCCCGAGTTCAAGTTCTCGAGCTGGCTCTTCAAGATCGCCAACAACATCGCGATCGATCACCTGCGCAAGCGCACGGTGGACACCATCTCGATGGACGGCTCGCCCCATGCGATGACAGCGTCCGACGTGGAGGCGACCTCGTTCGAGCTCGCCGACACGGGCGAGAACGCCCTCGACGAGCTGACCGCGCGCGAGCTCGGCGGCGCCATCGAGCAGGCCATCGGCAAGCTCCGGCCCGAGTACCGCAACTGCATCATGCTGCGGCACGTCGAGGGGCGGAGCTACGAGGAGATCGCGGCCACCCTCGACCTGCCCCTCGGCACGGTCAAGACCTACATCCATCGCGCCCGGCACCAGCTCCGGGATGCGCTGGAGCATCTCAGGGAATGATGAAGGCTGAAGGTCGAAGGGTGAAAGCAGGGCAGCACGAGGCCCGAACAGAAACCGAACCACGCGCATTGAGCCTCCATCCTTCAGCCTTCAGCCTTTCTCGCAGTGTGCTGAAACCCCCCGGGCCCCCACCCGTAGTCAGAACGGAGACCAACATGAACCACCGCCACCTCCTCCCCAACGAGATCGACCTCCTGGTCGACGGCGACGCCGGATTCGGCGTGGCCCCGTTGCGCGCGCATCTCGCCGAGTGCGGCGACTGCAACGCGCGCTACGAGGCGTTGCGGACGGTCGGGGACGCCATCGACGCCCTCCCGCACTTCTCGCCGCGGATCCGGTTCTCCGATTCCGTGATGGCGAAGGTGCAGGTCGTCGAGCCGTGGCACGTCGCCGTCACCGAATCGGCGCGCCGGATGATCCCGGCGAGCACGCCGATGCGGGTGCTGGCCGGCACCGCGGTCGGCGCGGTCGCGCTCGCCGTCTCGGGCAGCGCGGCCTGGCTCGCCTTCCGCGGCGACCTCGCGGGCTGGGTGGTCAACCTCTTCGTCGACCGCACGCGCCAGACGCTCGTCACGGGCGCGGGTGAGGTCGCTGCGAACGCGCTTGGCGCGGACGCGGCCACCACGCTCGCCTCCGGCGGGGCCGGCGCACTCGCGATCACCAGCGCCGTCCTCGCCCTCGCGGCGATCGGCGCGGTCCTCGGGTTCCGCCGACTCGCCGCCACGTCCCGCGCGCATCGGAGCTGACCCGATGCGGCGCACGATCGCCTTCACGGCCGCGGCGCTCCTCGCGCTCGCGGCCCACCCGCGCTCCGGCGCGGCCCAGAACAGCACCGCCGCCGTTCCCGTCGACAGCGCGCCCGCCGTCCTGAGGGCGCTCGGCCTCGACGAGGAGACCGTCAAGCTCAACGGCCGCTACGTCCGCGGCGACGTCACCCTCGCCGCTGGCGACACCGTCCGCGGGCCGCTCGTGGTCGTCGGCGGCAACGCGACCATCCTTGGCGTCGTCGCCGGCAACGTCCACGTCCTCTGGGGCGACCTCCTCGTCCGCGAGGGCGGGCTCGTCGCCGGCAGCGCGAGCGCCTATCGCGGCTCGGTCGTGCTCGACGGCGGCAAGGTGCGCGGCGCGATGGAATCCTGGCAGCGCGCGGCCGTCGCCGCGCCTGCCGCGCCGATGTCGCGCGCGCGGCTGCTCGGCGTCACCGCCGGCTGGACCGGCATGCTCGTCGCCGTCGGCCTCGTCGTCCTCGTGCTGCTCGCGCCGAACCTCGAGCGCACCGCGCGCGTGCTGGAGGAGGATTTCGGCCGCGCCTTCTTCCTCGGCGTGCTCGGCCAGCTCGGGTTCCTCCCCGCGCTGCTCCTCGCGTGCGTGGCGCTCGCCCTCACCGTCGTGGGGCTGCTGCTGCTGCCGTTCGTGCTCGTCGCCGGCCCCATCGCGTTCGCCGGGATCGTGACGCTTGGCTGGCTCTCGCTCGCGCTGATGGCCGGCCGCGCGCTCAAGAAGGCGCCCAAGGAGGGCGTCTCGCGCGCCGACGCGGTGAAGGCGCTGGCACTGGGCATCGTCGTGCTGATGCTGCCCTGGCTTCTCGCCGCGGGGCTGCAGGGGA
>CAZIDS010000015.1:0-23302 GCA_964537945.1 uncultured Gemmatimonas sp.
CGACGAGCAGGGCCAGGCCGACACCATCGAGCGCAAGGTGTCGATCTGCGAGCGCGCGTACCGGATCCTCACCGAGCGCGTGGGCTTCCCGCCCGAGGACATCATCTTCGACCCGAACATCTTCGCGATCGCGACGGGCATCGAGGAGCACGACCGGTACGCGCTCGCCTTCATCGAGGCGACGCGGCAGATCAAGGAGCGCTGCCCGCACGCCCGCATCTCGGGCGGCGTCAGCAACGTCTCGTTCTCGTTCCGCGGCAACAACCCGGTGCGCGAGGCGATCCACTCCGTGTTCCTCTACCACGCCGTGAAGGCGGGGATGGACATGGGGATCGTGAACGCCGGCGCCCTCGTGCTCTACGAGGACATCCCGGCCGACCTGCGCGAGCGGGTCGAGGACGTCGTGCTCGCGCGCCGTCCCGACGCCACCGAGCGGCTCCTCGCCGTCGCCGACGAGGCGAAGGGCCACGCGCAGAAGAGGAAGGTGGACCTCTCCTGGCGCGAGGCGCCGGTCACCGAGCGGCTGGTCCATGCGCTCGTCCACGGCGTCGCCGACTTCGTCGTCGAGGACACCGAGGAGGCGCGCCATCTCTACGACCGCCCGATCGAGGTCATCGAAGGACCCCTGATGCAGGGCATGAACGTCGTCGGCGACCTCTTCGGCGCGGGCAAGATGTTCCTGCCGCAGGTCGTGAAGTCGGCGCGCGTCATGAAGCGCGCCGTCGCCCACCTCATCCCCTACATCGAGGCCGAGAAGCTCGCCAACGCCGACTCGCGCTCGAAGGGCAAGGTGCTGATGGCGACGGTGAAGGGCGACGTGCACGACATCGGCAAGAACATCGTGGGCGTGGTCCTGCAGTGCAACAACTACGAGGTCATCGACCTCGGCGTGATGGTGCCGGCGGGGCGCATCCTCGAGGAGGCGCGCAAGCACAAGGTGGACCTCATCGGCCTCTCGGGGCTCATCACGCCGTCGCTCGAGGAGATGGCCTTCTTCGCGAGCGAACTCGAGCGCGAGCAGTGGACGATCCCGCTCCTCATCGGCGGCGCGACGACGTCGAAGGTGCACACGGCGGTGAAGATCGAGCCGAACTACAGCGGGCCGGTCGTGCACGTGCTCGATGCCTCGCGCGCCGTCGGTGTCGCCGGCTCCCTCCTCTCCGAAGGGCTGAAGGCCCCGTTCGTCGCCGATGTGCGCGCCGAGTACGAGGAGGTGCGCCGCGCGCGCGCCGCGCGGCAGAAGGACGTGAAGCGGCAGTCACTCGCCGATGCCCGCGCCAACAAGCCGAAGGTCTCGTGGGAGGGGATCACGCCGCCCAAGCCGTCGTTCGAGGGCGTGCGCACCTTCGACGACTTCCCGCTCGCCGAACTCGTGCCGCGCATCGACTGGACGCCCTTCTTCCAGACCTGGGAGCTCGCCGGCTCCTATCCCGCGATCCTCAAGGACCCGGTCGTCGGCGAGGCGGCGCGCAACCTGTGGAAGGATGCGGAGGCGATGCTCGAGAAGGTCGTCGACGAGCAGTGGCTCCGCGCGCGCGCCGTCGTCGGCTTCTTCAAGGCCTATTCGGAGGACGAGACGATCGTGCTCCCCGAGGCCGGCAAGCGCGTCGAGACGATCCGCCAGCAGATGGTGAAGGCCGACGGGCGCCCGAACTACGCGCTCGCCGACTTCGTCGCGCCGAAGGCCGCCGGCGTCACCGACTGGCTCGGCGCGTTCGTCGTCACCACGGGCATCGGGCTCGAGGAGCGCGTCGCGGCGTTCAAGGCACAGCAGGACGACTACTCCGCCATCATGCTCACCGCGCTCGCCGACCGGCTCGCCGAGGCGTTCGCCGAGCGGATGCACGAGAAGGTGCGCCGCGAGGTGTGGGGGTACGCGCCGAACGAGGCGCTCGACAACCAGGCGCTCATCAAGGAGCAGTACCAGGGCATCCGGCCGGCGCCCGGCTATCCCGCCTGCCCGGACCACACCGAGAAGGGGACGCTCTTCGACCTCCTCGAGGCCGAGGCGCGCGCGGGCGTGCAGCTCACCGAGAGCTTCGCGATGCTCCCCGCGAGCGCGGTCAGCGGGTACTACTTCTGGCACCCCCAGTCGCAGTACTTCGGCGTCGGCAAGATCGAGAAGGATCAGGTGGAGGCGTACGCCGCCCGGAAAGGCATGGACGTCGCGACGGCCGAGCGGTGGCTCGCGCCGGTGCTGAACTACGACAGGGCGCCATCACGGACATTGTGATGCAGGTCACGCGGGCTCTTTCGGTCCCGCCCGCGTGGCCTATGTTGGGACGCAGCCGCTCCCCCCCCTGACATGACCCAGAGCGAGTCCAAGCGCATCCTGCTCGTGGACGATGACCCGGCCGTGCTGCGCGCGACCGCGTCGGTGCTGGAGCGCGCCGGGTTCTCGGTGACGGCGGTAGACAGCGGCAGCGCGGCACTGCGCACGCTGGCGAGCGCGCGCTACGGCGTCCTGGTCAGCGACATCATGATGGACGGGATGAACGGCGTCGACCTGCTGCGGTCGGTGCGCGAGAACGACCCCGACATCCCGGTGATCATGATGACGGGCGGCCCGACGCTCGCGACGGCGATCGAGGCGGTGAACCACGGCGCGTACCGCTACTTGCTGAAGCCGGTCGCACCGCACGAGCTCACCGACACGGTGCGCCGCGCGGCGCTGCTCGCCGAGCTCGGCCGGCTCAAGCGCGAGGCCTTCGCACTGCAGCAGTCGAGCATGCCGGTGCACGACCACGACCTGCTGCACGAGGCCTTCTCCCGCGCGCTCGAGCAGCTGCACATCGTCTACCACCCGATCATCTCGCTGAAGCGCCGCGCGACCGTCGGGTTCGAGGCGCTCGTGCGCTCGGGCGAGGGCTCGATGCGCAGCCCGACGACGCTGCTCGACGCCGCGGGCCTGCTCGGGCGGCAGACCGAGCTGTCGCGCGCCATCTACGGGCTCATCGCGCGCGACGCGCCGGCGATCCGCGACGGGCTGCTGATCTTCGTCAACGTGCACCCGCACGACCTGCTCGACCCGTCGCTGCACGGGCAGGGGTCGCCGCTCGCCTTCCACGCCAACCGCATCGTGCTCGAGGTGACCGAGCGCGCGTCGCTCGAGCACCTCGGCGACATCGCACCCTTCGTCGCCGGGCTGCGTGGCCTCGGCTACCGCGTCGCGGTGGACGACCTCGGGACCGGCTACGCGGGGCTCACGAGCTTCACGCAGCTGATGCCGGAGTTCGTGAAGCTCGACCGCTCTCTTGTCGCCGGCATCCACCGGCACCCCACCAAGCAGCGCGTCGTCGGCGCGATGTACTCGCTTTGCGCCGACCTCGGGATGCAGGTGATCTCGGAGGGCGTCGAGACCATCGAGGAGCGCGACGCGCTGATCGCGCTCGGCGCCGACCTGCTCCAGGGCTACCTCTTCGCGCGGCCGGGCGAGGCGGCGGAGCCGATCCTCGTCGTCTGAGCGCGTCGAAGGTCAGCGCACGACGGGCTGTCCGCTGCGGAGCCGCACCATCGGGAACGGGTCGTCGAGCTTCTCGGCGAAGAGCGATGGCCCCAGCCGCGCGACATCCGACGCCCCGGGCGCCCTCGAGAGGATGCGACCGCTCTGCGCGTCGATGACGTACCAGACGCGTTCGTCGACGCCGGGCTGGACCGACATCCCGCGACGCACCGCGCGATTCCGTTCGTAGTTCATCGCGCTGACCTGCACCAACAGGCGCGTCACGCCGACCGGGATGACGGACGTGATGGAGCTCAGCGGGAATGCCACCGCCGCACCGTTCCCCTGCTGGAAGAAGAGCGCGTGCCTGAAGCTCGGCAGTGTGTCCTCCCACTGCAGCGCGCCGGCCGCCGAGTACCGCCGGATGAGGCCGAGCTCGAAACGATACGCGTAGATCGCGCCGGCGACTGCGTCACACACGAGCCGTGGGGGCCAGCTGTTCGCCATCTTCCGCGCAGCGGCGTTCTCGAAGCGCCCGAAGGGCGTGCCGAACGCATTCGTCTCCCGCCGCTCCGCGTCGAGCTCGCGGATCACCCCCGAATCCGAGCCGACGCTGAGGAACACGCGCGCGCCGAGCGTGCAGAGGGACCCATTGTTCGCGCCGGTGCCGAACGTACGCCGGTACCGGATCGCCGCGCCGCGCGCCGTCAGCTCGGTGACCCCGAGCATCCCCTGCGAGACGAAGAGTGTCGAGTCGCCGTCGTGGTGCACGGCCATCATCTGGACGAACTCGCCTGGCCCGCGGCCCCGCCGCCCGAAGGTCGCGAGATGCCGCCCGCGCAGGTCGAAGGCGCGGATCTCGTTCGTCGTATTCTCGAAGACGAGGACGGTGGAATCCGATCCGAGCAGGACGCCGGAGATCCCGGCGAACATGTATGGGCCCGCCTCGTCCTCCCGGCCGATCGTGCCGCGCACCGCGCCCACGCGAAGGACCTCGGCGAGAGGGCGCGCGGGCAGTTCGAGCGCGCGAGTCGCGGGACGCTCGTCGCGCGACGGGCGCTGCGCGCCGGCCGGCGGCGTGGCGAGCAGGAGGGCGAGGGCAACGGTCGCGGTGCGCATTAACGGCATCGGCTGCTCCGGTGGGGGACGTCGCTCTGGCTGTCCGTCACGGCGGCGCTCCGGACGGTTGCCCGGAGATGGTAGATTCCCGGGAGCACCTCACGGTGCGCCTCCCTCGAACCACGCGCCAGATGTCGACCGACCTCTCCACGCCCCGCCCCGCCCTCACGACCCTCTCCGAGGAGGAGGTCGCCTTCCGCGACGCCGTCGCCGAGTTCGTGCGCGGCGAGGTGGCTCCGCGCGTTCAGCAGATGGAGCGCGAGGCGAAGCTCGACCCGGCGCTCATCAAGGCCTACTTCGAGATGGGCCTGATGGGGATCCAGGCACCCGAGCAGCACGGCGGCGCCGGCGGCTCGGTGATGATGGTGACGCTCGCGGTCGAGGAGATCTCGAAGGTCGACGCCGCCGCGGCGATCATGGTGGACGTGCAGAACACGCTCGTCGCGCACCCGATCCTCCTCGGCGCGACGCCGGAGCAGCTCTCGCGGTGGATGCCGCGGCTCTGCGCCGACACGGTGGGCGCGTACGCGCTCAGCGAGGCATCGAGCGGCTCCGACGCGTTCGCGTTGCAGACGCGCGCGGTGAAGGTGGACGGCGGCTGGAAGCTCAACGGCCGCAAGCTCTGGATCACGAACGGCGCCGAGGCGGGGCTCTACGTGCTGTTCGCGAACGTGGATCCCGCGAAGGGATACAAGGGGATCACTTGCTTCATCGTCGAGCGCAGCGCCAAGGGGTTCAGCGTCGGCAAGAAGGAGGACAAGCTCGGCATCCGCGCGTCGAGCACCACCGAGCTCATCCTCGAGGACGTGTTCGTCCCCGACGCCGACGTGCTTGGCCCGGTCGGCCAGGGGTACAAGCTCGCGATCTCGGCGCTCAACGAGGGCCGCATCGGCATCGGCGCGCAGATGATCGGCGTCGCGCAGGGCGCGCTCGCCGCGGCGATCGCGTATCTCAAGGAGCGGCAGCAGTTCGGGAAGCCGCTCACCGAGTTCCAGGGGATCCAGTTTCAGCTCGCGCAGGCGGCGGCCGAGCTCGAGGCGGCGCGCCTCATGGTCTACAACGCGGCGCGGATGAAGGACGCCGGCGAGGACATCGCGCAGGGCGGCGCGATGGCGAAGCTGCTCTCGTCGCAGGTGTGCGAGCGCGTCACCTCGCTCTGCGTCGAGCTCTTCGGCGGCTACGGGTACACGAAGGACTACCCGGTGGAGAAGTTCTACCGCGACGCCAAGATCGGGACGATCTACGAGGGGACGTCGAACATGCAGCTGTCGACGATCGCCAAGGGCCTGCTGCGCTGAGGCCGATCGCCGGGCGCTACGGCAGCCTGTGCCGCTCCACCCGCTCGATCCCGTCCTCGTCGGTCGCGACCACATAGACTCCGCGCGTCCCCACGTGTGCGACGCGATGCGCCGGCAGCAGCTCGACTTGCAGCGCGCGACGTCCCTGCGCGTCGAACACGTCATAGCGCACCGCCTCGCCGGGACGCGACGGGAGGCCCACCCAGATCCGCCCATCCGCCGCCGCGAGCACGCGTGACGCCTCGAAGGGCGGGAACCGCTCCGCCCACTCGGCCGTGCCGACCATGCGGCGGAGCTCCGCCTCCTCCTGTGCCGGCCCGCGCCCGATGCCGCCGTCGGGCCCGCGTCCGCTCACGCCGCTCGTCTGCGAGAACTCGCGCATGTAGCGGAGCTTGTCGGCCTCGGTGACCGCGCGCGTCGCGACCGCGATCGCCGGACCGCGCACGACGGGACGGTCGGGCGCGATGATCTCCACGTGGTAGGGCGTGGCGCGCACGACCGCGACCGCGCCGGCCGGCGTCACGGCCCACGCGTCCTGCGACGCGAAGCCGACGAGGGGCATCCGCGGCTGCATGGCCGGCGAGTGGTCCTTCCGGTAGCGCGTGCCCTGGATCACCGTGATCACGCGCGACGCGTCGGAGCCCGGCATCCAGCGCACGAGCCGCACCGAGTCGTCCGGCAGCGCATTCGGGCCTTCGGACCAGGACGGGATGCCGTGAATGAACGCGCCGGTCGCGTCCACGCCGCGCACGCCGCCGCGGCCCGGCACATCGGTGAGCAGCGACCGCACGACCTTCGCGTCGGGCCCGAGGATGGTGATGCGGTTGTTCCCCTCGTCCACGACGAGCGTCGTGTCGCCGCGCAGGCGATGCAGCGCGGCCGGCAGCCGCACCTCCGCCGGCCCGCGCCCCTGGCGCATCACGTCGCGCGTGGTGCCGCGCGCGAGGTCGGCGAGCGCGACGCGGTCCTCGATCCAGTCGGCGATGAGGATCGTGCCGTTGGAGAGTTCGCGGACGCCGCGGATCTGCGAGAAGTCGGCGTCGAGCTTCGCGTCGGGGGTGGAGAGCTTGACGGCCTGCGCGGCGGCGGTGGATGCGCCGGCGGCGAGCGCGAGGAGCAGGGCGAGCGGTCGATTCATCCGGATCACCGGTCGAAGGTTGCCCTCACTGAGTCCCCGTCGCCACTCCGAGCGTTGCCCGGCAAGCGAAGCGGGGCGGGAGCCATCGGCTCCCGCCCCGCTTCTCACATCTCCCATCTCCCATCTCACCTCTGCCGTTCGATCACATCGCCGGCTTGTTCGGCCCCACCAGCCCGTTGAACACGAGCTTGAAGGTCCCCGCCGGCTGCGCGCGGAAGAGCGCCTCGAACCCGATCAGGCGCACCGTGCCGCGCCCGACCTGCGCCTCGGCCGCGGCGACGCCGCCGTCGAGGTAGTTCTGGCCCCACGCCCAGCCCGACCGCAGCGGGTGCGGCGAATCGAACCACATCAGCGGCTTCACACCGCGCGCGAGCGCGTCGGGCGTGAGCGTGAAGACCGGGCTGTTGTCATAGAAGACGATCGCGCGGTTCCCCATGCCCATCGTCGCCGGCTGCTTGTTGTCCACCGCGACCTCGAGCAGCGAGCCGGGCACGTAGAACTTGTTGTTGCCCAGCGCGCGCGGCTCGCCGTTCGGCGCCTGCTCGGTGAGATGGTCGCTCACCGGCAGCCCGAGGTGCTCGGCGATGTTCGTCGACGAGCCGAGCGTGATGATGATGCCGCCGTTCTCGACGAACTTCTTGAGCTCGGGGATCGAGCGCTGCGCCGAGATGTTGCCGACGGTGCGGCGGAACTCGGCGGGGAGCGAGGCCGTGTCGGGCCCGCCGCCACCGCCGAAGCCGCCGCGGCCGCCGCCCGGGCCTCCGGTCGCGCCCGGCTGTGGCGCGGCCGGGATCGCCCCGTCGACGAAGATGAGCGCGTCATACTTCGCGTTCAGGTTCCCCGCATCGATGTCCTGCGCGTACACCATCGAGTAGGCGAACTCGTACTGCTCGAGCAGCCAGCGCGTCCAGCCGCTCGGCATCGAGCCGCCGTAGCGGTCCCACAGTCCGACGCGGAGCGCGCGCTGCGGCGTGGCGCCGGTCGCGTTGCCGGCCGCGAAGGTGATGCCGAGCTCGCGCGCGGCGCGGTCGATGATCGGCTTCGAGGTCGCGTTGTTCACGACGACCCAGGTGCCGTCCTCCTTGCGCGACACCGAGGCGCCGGCCTTGAGCAGCCGGTTGACCGCGATGAAGGCGTCGTTCGTGGTGCCGGCGAAGGTCAGCGTGCCGCCGCTGGCGACGGTGCCGGCGGGCGGCTTCACGCGGCTGAGCGGCGCGACCTTCTCGAGCGGGCCGGTGACCTCGTCGTAGGCGCGGTCGAACTGCACGCCCATCGACATCGCCAGCGTCCAGCCGGCGTTGTCGTACGGCGGAGTCGGCGCGCCGCCCGGGACGCGGAAGTCGTCCGGGTGGTCCTGCGGCTCGAACATGTCGAGCACGTGCGAGCCGAAAGCCTGGCCCGTGCGCACGACGTACGAGTTCGCCGGGTACTGCTTGCCGTCGTGCGAGAACGCGGCGGTCGCGCGCTCGACGTCGATGCCGTTCTTCTGCAGCGCGACGATGAAGCGTACCGCCGTCGGGAAGTCCGGCTGGTTGGCCGAGATGATGTACGACCGCGGGTCGCGGCGGTCGGGCGAGTTGAGCGTCGCCATCATCTGCTGCGCCGCCTCGCCGGTGCGCGTCTGGCCGGCGCCGGCGAAGCCGCCGCTCACCGCCGCCTCGCCGTTGCCCATGCCGGCCTGGCCGGTGCGGGCGCGGTTCTCCGCCGCCATCTGGTTCGTGATCGCCTCGATCCGGCGCGGCCACACCGTCCAGCTGTCCTGGTGGCCCTTCGTGATCTGGTCGTGGCCCATCTTCCAGATGTTGTACAGGAAGTGGTCCTTGTTGCGCGAGACGAGGTCGAGGATCGCGTAGTTCGCGGTGACCGAGTAGTCGACCGACTGGCGGAAGTGCCACGGGCCCGGCTTCACCGGGTACGGGATGTCCGCCTGCGGCAGCTGCCGGTTGGGGATGAACGGGATCTCGATCGGCGTCGGGTTGCCGATCGTCTCGGTGAGGATGCCGAGGATGTTGTGGAAGTAGGCCGTCGTGCGGAGGCCTCCGTTCCACCAGGTGGAGTAGCCGGTCGTCGAGCGCATCACGACGCCGCCCTTGTCCTCGAGCACGAACCGGTTGTGCATCGCCGCGCCGATCTGGTCGAGCCCGGTGCGGATGAGCGGGTGCAGGTTGTAGTTCATCGGGTCGCGGAACGGCGGCGCGAACATCACCGTGCCCGACGGGCCCGTCTGGTGGTGGTTGTACATGACCTGCGGATACCACTCCATGTACATCACGCGGTTCATGTTCTCCGACTCGGGCTGCGCGACCATGTAGAAGTCGCGGTTGTTGTCATGCCCGATGTACTTCTGGTAGAGGCGCGGGATGTTCATGTTGCGCCGGCGCGGGTCCTGCTCGCGCATGTACCAGTTGCTCACCAGCTCCATGCCGTCGGGATTGGCGTGGACCATGATGATGATGAGGTCGTTGCGGAACCGCGTCGTCTCCTCGTCGTCGCGCGAGACGAGCTGCCAGTTGGTCTCGATCAGCTGCTGCGCGCCCAGCACCTCGGTCGCGTGCAGGCCGCCGTCGATCCAGACGATGCCCTTCCCCTCCTTGGCGAGCTGTGCGGCCTGCGCCGACGTGATCCCCTCCGCGCGCGCGAGCTGCTCGGCGATCCGCCGGTAGCGCTCCTTGTTCCGGAGGTTCTCCGGGCTCGAGACGATCGCCATCAGCTGCGGACGGCCCTCGGCCGTGAAGCCGATCGTGTCGAGCTCCATCCGGTCCGACTCGGCGGCGAGCTTCTGCCAGTAGGCGGTGAACTGCGTGTAGTTCGGCAGGACGTAGTCGGCGCCGATCTCGTGGCCGAAGAAGTCCTTGGGTGACGTGAGGCGTTGCTGCGCCGAGAGCGGCAGTGCGAGGACCGCGGCGAACGCCAGCGCGCGTGGTGCGGAGCGCCAGGACATCGTGGGGTGACTCCGTGGTGAAACGTGGTGAAGCGAGGTGAAGCTTGGTGAAGGGGGGTACAGCGGTAGTCTACGCCGCCCCCGCGCGGTCCGCTGGGCGCCGCGGGCGCCCCCTGCGCGGCGGTCCCTCACCACGCATCTTCCAGCCGTCGTCCGCCACCCCGACTCCGCCCGGAGCCCGCCGTGCACCTCGTCCCGCGCCGTCTCGCCCTCACCGTCACCGCCGCCGCCCTCACCGCATCCGCGCTGAGCGCATCCGCGCTCGCGGCGCAGGTGCCGCAGTCGGAGTTCGCGGCGCGGCGCGCCGCGCTCCTCGACGCGATCCCCGACGGCGTGCTGCTCGTCCTCGGCGCCGGCGAGCCGAACCCGGACTACACGCCGTTCCACCAGCATCCGCAGCTGTTCTACCTCACCGGCTTCGACGAGCCCGGTGGCGCGCTGGTGGTCGTGAAGCAGGGCGCGACGCGCCGCGAGCTGATGTTCGTGCGCGGCCGCAACCCGGCGCAGGAGGTCTGGAACGGCGCGCGGCTCGGCAGCGAGGGCGTGAGCGCGCGCATGGGGATGGAGGGACGCGACGCGTCCGTCCTGCGCACCGTGCTCGACTCGATCCTGAAGACGAACCGGACGCTCCACGTCCTCGGCGACATCGGCAACCGGATGACCGAGCGCTCGCTGCACGACCAGTTCGTCGATGCGCTGACGCAGGCGAACCCCGGCGTGACCGTCGACGCGCGCAGCGCGAGCCGCGCGATCATGACACTGCGCGGGAAGAAGAGCGCCGCCGAGCTCGACCGGCTCCGTGTCGCCGCCGAGATCTCGGCGCGCGGCCACGTCGCCGCGATGCGACTCGTGCAGCCGGGCGTCGCCGAGTTCGAGCTGCAGGCCGCCGCCGAGGGCGCCTGGCGCCGCGAAGGCGCCGACGGCCCGTCGTACGGCAGCATCGTCGGCTCGGGACCGAACTCCACGACGCTGCACTACAACCGCGACGACCGCACCGCGCAGGCGGGCGAGGTCATCGTGATGGACATGGCCGCCTACTTCGACAACTACGCGGCCGACATCACGCGCACGGTCGCCGTGGGCGGGAGGTTCTCGCCGGAGCAGCGCGCCATCTACCTGATCGTGCTCGAGGCGCAGAAGGCGGCCGAGCGGCAGGTGCGCGTGGACGGCCCGACGCGCGCGATGAGCGACTCGGCGAACGCGGTGCTCGCCGCCGGCCTCGCGCGGCTCGGTCTCATCGAGTCGGCCGATGCGCAGTACGACTGCGGCACCGCCGGCACGCCGCGCAGCTGCAGCCAGCTCTCGCTCTACTACATGCACGGCCTCGGCCACGGCATCGGGCTGCTCGTGCACGACCCCGACCAATATTCGGGCGGGCGGATCCTCGTCGGCAGCGCGTTCACGATCGAGCCCGGGCTCTACGTGCGCGGCAACCTGCTCGACATCATCCCCGACACGCCGCGCAACCGCGAAGTGAAGGCGCGGATCGGCGCCGCGGTCGCGCGCCACGCGAACATCGGCGTGCGCATCGAGGACGACTATCTCGTCACCGCCGACGGCGTGATCCGCCCGTCAGCCGGCGTGCCGCGCGAGATCGACGAGGTGGAGAAGCTGCTGGCCGAGCCACGCACGCCGCGTGACCCGGCGGTCGTCGAGCGCTACCGCCGGTACAAGACGGGCCGCTAGCGGCCCGCGGGGGCCGGCGCCGCGGCGGCACCGGTCCCGCGCAGGATCCCCGCGCGCACGCGACGCGCCCTCTCCGACGCGTTCGGGTCGGGAGAGATCCGCCGGTCGATGAGCGTCGTCACCTCGACGATCACGTCCACCTTCCGCACCTCGTGCCCGCGACGCACGTCGAGCGTCATCGTCGCGCCGGGCCGTCGTCCCCAGAACGCGCGCCACGAATCACCGAACGCCGGGTCGAGCGTCGAACGGCCGCCGATCGCGGTGATCACGTCGCCCACCTCGAGTCCGCCGCGCGCCGCGGCGCCGTCGGGGTCGAGCGCGTCCACGCGCACGCCGAGCGAGTCCGCGCGGAGCCGCGCGCCGAGCCGCGGCTCGTTGGTCGAGTCCTCGACGATCCGCCAGCCGGCGAGCGGCAGCCACTGCTGCCACGGATACGGCTCGCGCCCGTCGATGTAGCGCTGCGCGAACTGCCCGAACGCGCGGCCGTTGGCCGCGCGCGTCACCGCATTCCAGAAGTCGTCGTCGGTGAAGCCGCGCCGCTGCTTCCACGGCCCGTTCCAGAGCTCGCGCATCACGTCGTCGAGCCCGCGCACACCGTCGGTCGCGTCGCGGATCAGGATGTCGATCGCGAGCCCGGCGAGCGAGCCCTTGTCGTAATAGATGTCGGCCGTACCGTCCGTCATCCCGATCCACGCCTGCAGCGACGCGTCCTCGAGCGAGACGACCGGTACGTTCGAGACGTGGTCGATCTTCCCGAGGGTCGTCCCGAGGAAGACCGACTCGTCGCTCACGCCGCCGCGCACGAGCGCGAGGTCGGCGTAGTAGTCGGTGATCCCCTCGCTCATCCAGAGCCAGGTCGTCGGCTGCGCGCGGTCGTAGCGGTACGGGAAGAGGTCCGCCGGCCGCAGCCGCTTCACGTTCCACGCGTGCACCACCTCGTGCGCGTGCACCGACACGACGAACGGCTCGTCGAGGAAGGGCGTGCCGACGATCGCGAGTTCGCTCTCCGTGTGCTCGAGCGCGCCCATCCCCTGGAAGGCCGGGTCGGCGACCTGGAGGATCGTGTAGCTGCGCCACGGCACCTCGCCGAAGATCCGCACCATCGGCGGGATCGCGCGCTCCATCGCGCGCCAGAAGGTCGCGCGGCGGTCCCCTTCCACCGAGCCGACGGGATAGGTCGCGAGCCGCACCCAGCTGCCCGCGATGCGGGTGCTGTCGAAGTCGAACTTGCCGACGAAGAACGGATGGTCGAGCAGGTCGTGCGAGTCGCGCGCCACGAACTCGCCCGCCACCGCGCCCGGCGTCATCCCGCTCGCGATCCGCCAGCCGGCCTCCGTGGTCACGCGCACGGTGGCGCCGAGTGCGGGGAAGCCCTCCACCGTGAGGAACACGGTCGTGCCGTTGAAGAACCCGAAGTCCTCGCGCGTCCACGCCCGTGCGTTGTCGAGCGTGTCCGCCTTCACGCGGTAGGTGAGCACGACGTCGCCGCGCCCCGACGGGACCACACGCCACGTGTCGGGGTCCACCTTCTCCCACCGCAGCGCCGCGCCATCCTGCGTCGCGGCGAACTCCGAGACCTGCCGCGCGAAGTTCGCGATCTCGTAGGAGCCGGGGGTCCACGCCGGCATCGAGAGCAGCACCGGCTCGCGCCCCTCGACGTGGAAGCGCGCGGTCACGCGAAGGCTCTGCGTGAAGGCCTCCTCGGCCCCGAGAGAGACCTCGAACCCCAGCGCCGAGACGGGCGCGGAGCGGAGCGTCCGTTCGACCGCCAGCGTGGCCTGCTGCGCCGGGACGCGCGCGAGCGGCAGGGTGATCGCGCAGGCGGCTGCGAGTCGAAGGCGCCGGTGGATGGTCGCGGGCATCGGGGAAGCCTCACGGGTCCCCCATCCGGCCGCAAGCGGGGCCGTGCCGAATCGCCGCGGTCGGTCGTCATTGCCGTTGGACCCCCTCCCTTCAGGCCCTGCCAATGACCGCTCCGACCGCCCGAGCCCGCGCCCAGGAGAGCAAGCGTCTTCACGTCGTGATGCGCGACGGCTCCCTGCTCGAAGGCAGCATCCACATCGCCGAAGAGATGTCCCTCGTGAGCTTCCTCGGGAGCCGCAAGGGCGGATGGATGAACATGGTGGACGCCCGCCGCCCGAAGCTCCAGGAGCCGCCCGGGCACCTCATCGTCCAGACCGACCTCATCGTCCTCGTGACCGCCCCCGACGGCAATGTCTCGGCGGTGAGCCAGGCCGGCAGCGGCCACGGCGAACGCGACGTCGAGATGCACCTCATCGGCGGCAAGCGCATCAAGGGACGGATGATGGTCGCCCCGATGCAGCGGATGAGCGACTACCTGCACCAGTGCGGCAAGTTCGCCGGCCTCTCGGACGCCGTGCTGCTACCCGAGGGCTCGTCGCTCGGCGAGGTCGCGGTGAACACGTCGTCGATCGCGACGGTCGCCGAGTCCAAGCACGAGTAGTCCGCGAGGCGCGCGACGCGGCGCGCCTCCCCGCTTCCAGAGCCGCCATCGGCGGTGACAAGTTCCAGCATCCCTCCGACACCGGACCCGATGCTGCGAACCCCGAACCTCCGGCCGCGCGCGCTCGCGCTGGCCCTGTCCCTCGCCGCCCCGCTCGCCGCCCAGGCACCCGCCCAGGCACCCGCGCAGCGCACCGCGGCCGCGCCCGCCGCCCCGGCCGCCGGCATCGTCGCCTATGAGATCTCCTTCCCGAACGCGGTGCATCGCGAGGCGGAGGTGAAGGTCACCTTCCACGGCGTCCCTGCCGGCCCGCTGCGCGTGCGGATGGCCCGGTCGTCGCCGGGCCGCTACGCGCTGCACGAGTTCGCGAAGAACGTCTACTCGGTGAAGGCGACCACGCTCACCGGCCGCGCCCTGACCGTCACGCGGACGTCGCCCCACGAATGGAGCGTGAGCGGGCACCAGGGCGCCGTGGTCTTCACGTACACCCTCTATGCCGACCGCGCCGACGGCACGTACGCCGGCGTCGACGAGACGCGGGCGCACCTGAACATCCCGGCGACGTTCGCCTGGTCGCCGCAGATGATGAACCGGCCGATCGAGGTGACCTTCCATCGCCCGAACCCGGCCTGGCAGATCGCGACGCAGCTCAAGCCGACCGCGGATCCGGAGAAGTTCACTGCGCCCAACCTGCAGTACTTCATGGACTCCCCGACCCACCTCGGCGTGCTCGACATCCGGGAGTGGCAGGTCGGGAGCGGCGGCCGCACGCAGACGGTGCGGCTCGCGCTCGACCATACCGGCACCGCGGCCGAGGCGGCAGCGTACGCCGAACTCACCAAGCGCGTCGTGGCGGAGGCGGCGGCGCTCTTCGGCGAGCTCCCGGCGTTCGACTTCGGCACCTACACGTTCGTGGCGTGCTATCGCAGCAACTGCGCCGGCGACGGGATGGAGCACCGCAACTCGACGTCGGTGACGTCGGGCGCGTCGCTCGCGCAGAACCAGATGGGGCTGCTCGGCACCGTCTCGCACGAGTTCTTCCATGCGTGGAACGTCGAGCGCATCCGGCCGCGTTCGCTCGAACCGTTCGACTTCACCGAGGCGAACATGAGCGGCGAGCTCTGGCTCGCCGAGGGGTTCACGAACTATTTCGGGCCGCTCATCATCGCGCGCGCGGGGATCATCACGCAGCGCGAGTATGCGCGGCGCCTGTCCGGCGCGGTGAACACGCTGACGACCTCGCCGGCGCGGAACTTCGCCGGCGCCGTCGGCATGGCGCAGCAGGCGCCGTTCGTGGACGCCGCGGTCTCGATCGACCCGAACAACCGGCAGAACACGTTCATCTCGTACTACACGTACGGCGAGGCGCTCGGCCTCGCGCTCGACCTCACGCTCCGCGCGCGTCCGCAGCCGGCGACGCTCGACGATTTCATGCGCGAGATGTGGCGGCGGCACGGCAAGGCGCAGTCACCGGCACTCGCGCCGGTGCGGCCGTACACACTCGCCGATGCGCAGGCGGCGCTGGCGGCGGTGGCGAAGGACACCGCGTTCGCGCGCGACTTCTTCCAGCGCTACGTCGTCGGGAGCGCGCTCCCGGACTTCCCCTCGCTGCTCGAGCGGGCGGGCTTCCTGGTGCGCCCCGCGCGCACGGGCCGCGCCTGGATGGGCGACACGCGCCTCTCCGCCTTCGACGGCGAGGTGATCGTCGCCGGCCCGACCACCATCGGCACGCCGATGTACCAGGTGGGGATGGCCGCGGGCGACCGCATCACGCGGCTCGACGAGACGCGCATCGCGACGGCTGACGACGTACGCGACTTCCTGCAGGCGAAGCGCCCGGGCGACAACGTGCGCATCACCTGGATCGGGCGCGGCGGCGAGAAGTCGGCCGTGATGTCGCTGCGCGAGGATCCGAACGTCGAGGTGGTCGCGTTCGAGGATGCGGGTCGCACGCCGACGCAGCAGCAGCTGGTGTTCCGGCAGCGGTGGCTGGAGAGCAGGCAGCACTGACGCGGCAGTCGCGGGCGCGACGCGTGGCGCCATGCGCGCCACCGTTGCGCCAGTCGTGAGGGATTCCCCTGTCGGGGAACGCGACGCGCTCCGCGACTGCTTGACAGCCCGTCACTCCGGTCCTATCGAAGTGCACGCGTGCTTCGGATCGGCCGACAGTGTGTCGCGCCACCGACATCTCGGACCGCGCCGGCGACCTCGTCGCTCGCGCGGTCCGTCCTGCCTCTGACGGACCTGCCGCGCGCGACCGCAGCAGCGGACACGGCCACCCGGCCGCGTCAGGCTACCACTCGGTCGGAGGTCCCACCCTCATGATCCACTCCCCTGCCACCCGCTCCGTGCGGGCCGTCGCATCGCGCGCGGTCCGAAAGCTCGGGGCGCTCCTCCTGCTCGCGCTCCCCGCGACCGCCCTCGCCCAGCTGGGCGCCGGCGTCTCGCGCACGGCGCGGCTCGAGCCCACTTCCACGTCGACGCGCGCGGTGGCCGAGTTCAACGCCGCGCTCACCGACATCGCGCTCTTCCAGAACGCGCGCGCGCAGGTGCACCTGCGCGAAGCCGTCACCGCCGACCCGTCGCTCGGCCTCGCCCGCGTCTACAACGCGTTCATCGCGACCGGCATGACGACGGCGCAGCGCGAGGAGGAGATGTCGCGCGGGATCATCGACGCCGCCCGCGCCTCCACGGCCGAGTTCGTCGTCGCCTCGGCGACGCGCGCCCGCTTCCGCCGCGAGTTCACGCAGGCGCACACCCTGCTGACCACCGCGTCGGAGATGCTGCCGAACGACCCGGTCATCGCGCACACGCTGGCGATCGTCACGTCGCAGCTGCCGGGGAACAACTTCGCCGACGCGCTGCCGGGCCTCCGCGACGTCGCGGCGCGCTTCCCGGATTACGCCCCGGTCTACAATGACCTGTCGTACCGCCTCTATCGCACGGGTGATCGCGCGGCCGCGATCGCCGCGGCCCGGAAGTTCGTCACGATGGCCGGGAACGAGCCGAACCCGCACGATACCTACGCCGAGCTGCTGCAATGGAACGGCCGCCTCGACGAGGCGCGCGCCGAGTACGCGAAGGCGCTCGAGATCGACGCGACGATGACCGCCCCCGCGCTCGGCATCGCCGAGACGCGCGTCATCGAGGGCCGCTTCGACCTCGCCCGCGCGGCGATCACCGACGTCCTGCCGCGCGTGACCGTGCCGGGCACGCGGATCTCCTACCTCCGACAGGTCGCAGTCACCTACCTCTACGAAGGGAACGTGAGGCAGGCGATGGCGCAGCTCGAGCTCTCGATGGCCGAGGGGACGAAGAACAACCTGCCCAACGCGGTCGATGCCGATCACGTGAACATGGCCATCACCGACGCGCTCGCCGGCGACGGCAAGAGCATCGCGACGCACCTCGGCGCGCTGAGCGCGAACTACGGCGCGACCGACCGGGCGTACTACAGCGGGCTCGCCTACGCGCTCGCGAAGCAGAACGCGGCGGCCCGCACGGCGCTGGCCGACCTTCGGCGCGTCCAGTCGACGCCGGAGAACGCCGCGATGCTGGCCACGAACACGGCGGTCCTCGAGGGACTGATCCTCGTCAACGAGGGGAACGCCGCCGAGGCGGTCAACGTGATCGGCCGGGCCGACCTCACGGGTCCGCTCGCGCGTGCGGTGCTCGCGACGGCGCAGGCGAAGGCCGGGAACCTCGGGCTCGCGCGCTCGCTGCGTGACGAGATCCTCGGTGACCGGGCGATCAACCTCGCGAGCGGCGCGCAGGTCACCGCGCGGCTGCTCGTGAAGCGGATCAACTAGGGGATCACCGGCGCGCGCCGGCGGAGGTCGAGCCGGCGCGCGTCAGCGCAGCCGGAGGGGAGCCACGGCGTCGGCGCGGACGGAGCGGGAGCGTGTCGCTTCCCCCGGACGCGCCGGGGCCGGGTTCGCACACTCGAGGATCCGCGCCGACCGCGCGGTCCCCTCGGGATGGAACTCGTCGTGGCGCTCGCTCCCCTGCGCCGCGAAGTACCGGGCCGCCTCGATCACCACGTCATACGAGTCGGCCGCCAGGACCTGCGCCGCGCGGCAGTCGGCCTCGAGCTCGAGACGGCGGAGCCGCGCGGCGTCGGTCGCGCCCGTCGCCGTCAGCCGCTTGTGGCCGAGGACGATGTGCGCCTCCTCGTGCGACAGCACGAAACGCGTCAGCAGCGGGCCGATGCTGCGCAGGACCGCCGGGTTGTAATAGATGACCGGCCGCTCGGCGTCGGCCACCGCCATCGCGGCGTCGGTGAGCGACGGGTCGCTCACGTGCGTCAGGGCGCGCACGGGGAACGGCGCCTGCGCCGCGATCCGCGGCGCGAAGGCGACGAGCACTCCGAGCAGGAGCCCTGCGCGCAACCCCATGTGGACGCCTCCGTGCGTCATCCCCCGGGAGTGCAGACACGCATCAGGCGTGCCGCGTCCTCCCGTACCTGCTGGTATCGGTCATGTGGGGGTCCACCTTGAGTACGACGCGGCGCCGGAAAGGGTCACCGGCGTGCCGCGGCCCCGTGACCGCGGTCACGCCTGTCGCGACACCGGCTCAACGCGCTACCGGTAGCGGAACTTGTACGAGAAGCCCACCTCGTAGACCGGGCCCTGATACGTGCGCTCCCCGCCGAAATCGTCGAGGAAGCGCGTCCACTGGTAGCGCGCACCGCCCGTCAGCGCGAAACTCTCGCCGAGGCGCAGCTCGGCTCCTGCGCCACCCTCGAGCGAGAACCCGGGCACGATGCCGACGCCGGCCCCGCCCGCCGCGCCGCCAAGAACGCCGCCGCCCTCGGTCTCGCGGTCGTCGATGCCGAGCGTCACGCCGGCACCACCGAGCACATACGGTTCGAAGCGCGCACCCGCGTCCGTGAACGGGAAGAGCCGCAGCGCGGTCGTCTGCGCGATCACCCAGCTCTGCACCGTCTCCCCCGCCGAGCCGCCGATGCCGCCCGAAGGCGGCACGCGCTGCTCGCGGCGCCAGACGCCGATGCCGTTCTCCATCGCGAGGCGCTGGTCGAGCCCCTTCCGGAACCAGCCGCTGATCATCGGTAGCGTGGACACCTCGACGCCGGCCGGCGGCTCGATGCCGCGCAGGTCCCACGTGCCGACGGTGAGGCCGGCGCCCTTCCGCGCGAGCCGCGCGCGGTTCTCGGCCTCGGTGAGCGAATCGGGCTTGGCGGCGGTCGTGCCCTGCGCGGCCAGCGGGGCCGACGCGAGGAGGGCGAGCAGGCTCGCCACGTGAAGTCGACGGATGAGCATCGGTGCTCCTGTGCGCGACGCGCGCACGATGGGGGTTCCAGGCGATGCGACGCGTGCTCGCGTCGCCTGTTGCGTATGGTACCCGCCACTGGCGCGTTCCCTGTGTGGCGGCAATCATCCCACCACCGTGATGTTCCTCACCCAGCCATTCCGACCGATGTCCAACGCCCGCTCCGTCACGTCGTCGCTCGCCGCGCTCGCGTTCCTCACCCCCGCGGCGGTCGCGCAGCAGGCGCCGGCGGCGCCCGCGGACCTCGTCGTCACCAATGGCCGCATCTACACCGCGGACGGTGCGCGTCCGGTCGTGGACGCGATCGCGATCCGCGGCGGCCGGATCGTCTTCGCGGGCGACCGCAACGGCGCGCGCGCGCTCACCGGCGCCGCGACGCAGGTGCTCGACCTGCAGGGGCGCACCGCGATCCCGGGGATGACCGACGCGCACGGCCATGTCGCGGGGCTCGGGCAGTCGCTGCAGAACGTCGACCTGGTCGGCACGACGTCGTACGACCAGGTGATCGCGCGCGTGGTGGAGAAGGCGCGCACGACGCCGAAGGGGCAGTGGATCACCGGCCGCGGCTGGGACCAGAACGACTGGGGCGACACGCGATGGCCCACGCTCGACGCGCTCTCGCGCGCGGTGCCGGACCACCCGGTCTGGCTCGAGCGCATCGACGGCCACGCGGCGCTCGGCAACGCGCTCGCGCTGCAGAAGGCGGGTGTCACGAAGGACACGCGCGACCCCAGCGGCGGGCAGGTGCTCCGCGACGCGCAAGGGAACCCGTCTGGCGTCTTCGTGGACAACGCGCAGGGGCTCGTCGAGCGCGCGATCCCGGCGGCGACGCGCGCGCAGGTGAAGGAGGCGATCAAGCTCGCGATCGAGGAGATGCACAAGTGGGGGCTCACCGGCATCCACGACGCCGGCGCCTCCGCCACGGTGCTGGAGCTCTACGAGGAGCTCGGCCGCGAGGGGGCGCTCGACATCCGCATGTACGCGATGATCTCCGATGACGCGCGCACGATCGACGCCTGGTTCCGGCGCGGGCCGCAGAGCGGCCTCTACGACGGGATGCTCTGGGTGCGCTCGATCAAGCTCTACCAGGATGGCGCCCTCGGCTCACGCGGCGCCGCGCTCCTCGAGCCCTACGCCGACGCGGCGGGCAACGGCCTCCTCGTGTCCGCGCCCGAGCACATCCAGGACGTCGCGACGCGCGCGCTTCGCGCCGGCTTCCAGGTGAACACGCACGCGATCGGCGACCGCGGCAATCGGCTCGTGCTCGATTCGTACGAGGCCGCGCTCAAGGCCGCGCCCACGGCGGACCATCGCTTCCGCGTCGAGCACGCCCAGATCATCCACTCCGACGACATCCCGCGCTTCGCCGCGCTCGGCGTCATCCCGTCGATGCAGGCGTCGCACCAGACGAGCGACATGTACTGGGCCGGCGTCCGCCTCGGCGAGACGCGGCTGCGCGGCGCGTACGCGTGGCGCTCGCTGCTCGACGCGGGCTCGATCATCCCCAACGGCTCCGACTTCCCGGTGGAGTACGTGAATCCGCTCATCTCCTTCCACTCGGCGGTGTCGCGGCAGGACGCGCGCAACTGGCCGGCGGGGGGCTGGTACCCGGAGCAGCGGATGACCCGCGACGAGGCGCTGAAGTCGATGTCGCTCTGGCCCGCCTACGCGGCCTTCCAGGAGGCCGAGCTCGGCTCGCTCACGCCGGGGAAGCGCGCCGATTTCGTGGTGCTCGACCAGGACATCATGCGCGTCCCCGACGCGATGCTGCTCGACACGCACGTCCTCTCCACCTGGGTCGGAGGCAGGAAGGTCTATGAACGCCACTAGGCTGCCGAGCGACGCCGAACGCATCCGCTCGCTCTTCATCATCCGGATCGCGCTGCTCGCGGGCGTGGTGCTCTTCGCAGGCGTCACGCACTGGCTCCACATGCAGGGGCGGCTCCCGATGCCCGACGAGGCCGGCCTGCGGATGCTCGACACGCTGCGCTACGTGCTCTGGGGCGTGTGCGCGTTCGCGGTGGCGTGGGCCTTCATCTGGAAGGCGCGCGCCGAGTCGGCGAAGGACATGGCGGGCGTGAGCACCGCGCTCATCATCGCCTGGGCGCCGGGCGAGGCCGCGGGGCTGCTCGGCTGCGTGATCCACTTCCAGGGCGGCCCGATCGCGCCGATGGCGACCGGCATACTCGCCTTCGTCGTGGTGCTGCTCGTCGCACGCATCCCCCGCCTCCCGACCTGATGCGCGTCGTCTCGCTGCTGCCGAGCGCGACCGAGATCGTCGCCGCGCTCGGCGGGATGGAGCACCTCGTCGGCGTCACGCACGCATGCGACCATCCGCCGATGGTGGCGTCGCGGCTGCGGGTGACGCGCACGGCGGTGGACGCGCACGCGGCGCCGGGCGTGGTGGACGCACAGGTGCGCGAGATCACGGGCGCCGGCGCGCCGCTCTACACGCTGCACGAGGACCGGATCGCGGCGCTCCACCCCGACCTCATCCTCACGCAGGCGCTGTGCGAGGTGTGCGCGGTGATGGAGACCGACGTCATCGCGCTCGCCGGCCGGCTCGCTCCGCCGCCGCGCGTCGTCTCGCTCTCGGCGAGCTCGCTCGACGGCGTCCTGGCCGATATCGGCGTCGTGGGCGCGGCGATGGGCCTCGACGACGAAGCGGGCGAACTCCTCGCCGGCGCGCGGGCGCGGATCGCGCAGGTGCACGCCGTCCTCGAGCGCGCGAAGCCCGCGCGCCCGCGCGTCGCGGTGATCGAGTGGGGCGACCCGCTCTACGCCGCCGGCCACTGGGTCCCCGAGATGGTCCACCGCGCGGGCGGCGCCGACGTCGTCGCGAAGCCGGGCGAGCACTCGGTGATCGTGACGCTCGAGCAGGTGCGCGCCGCGGACCCGGAGGTGCTGCTGATCGCGCCCTGCGGCTACGACCTCGAGCGCTCGGCCGAGGAGGGCGAGCGGCTGCTCGCGCGCTCCGAGTGGGCCTGGGCGCGCGACCGCCGCGTCTTCGCGCTCGACGCGAACGCGTTCGCGAGCCGGCCCGGGCCGCGCCTCGTGGATGGCATCGAGGTGATGGCCCGGCTCTTCCACCCGTCGCTCTTCACGCCGGTCGCGCCCGCGTTCGCGCGCGCGCTCACGCCGGCCGCACGCTCCTGAGGCCCCGATGCTGAAGCCGAACGCCGTCGCCTTCCTGAAGAAGCTCCTCGACACGCCCGGCCCCTCGGGGTACGAGGCCGCGGCCGCGAAGGTATGGCGCGACGAGGCCGCGACCTTCGCCCACGAGGTGACCGCCGACGTGCCCGGCAACTCGATGGCGGTGGTGAACCCCAAGGGCTCGCCGACGATCATGCTGGCCGGCCACATCGACGAGATCGGCGTCATCGTCACCTACATCGACGACGACGGTTACGCCTACATCGCGCCGATCGGCGGATGGGACCCGCAGGTGCTCGTCGCGCAGCGCATCCGGTTCCTCGGGCGCAACGGCGACGTGCTCGGCGCGGTCGGCAAGAAGCCGATCCACCTCATCAAGACCGAGGACCGCGAGAAGGCCTCGAAGTTCACCGACCTCTGGGTGGACATCGGCGCGACGACGCGCGCCCAAGCCGAGGCGATGCTCGCGATCGGCGACGCCGGCGTGATCGACTCGCGCACGCTCGACTTCCCGAACGACCGCCTCGTCTCGCGCTCGATCGACGACCGCATCGGCGCGTTCGTGGTGCTCGAGGCGCTGCGCCGCTACGCCGCCGAGCCGGGCGAGGCGCGCGTGGTCGCGGTCGCGACGACGCAGGAGGAGATCGGCTATCACGGCGGCGGCGCGCGCGTCGCCGGCGAGCGCGTGGACCCCGCGATGGCGATCGTCGTCGACGTCACCTTCGCGACCGATCACCCGGGCATCGAGAAGAAGGAGCTCGGCGACTCGAAG
>CAZIDS010000016.1:0-23029 GCA_964537945.1 uncultured Gemmatimonas sp.
GCGATCTTCCTCGAGAATCGGGTGGAGTTCGTCGCCGGCCTCGTCGGGATCCTGCGGATCGGCGCGGTCTTCATGCCGATCAACCCGTCCACGAAGGACGACAAGCTCGCGTACATGCTGAACGACGCGCGCGCGACGGCGCTCCTCACCGAGGACTCGCTCGCGCACGTCTGGCACTCGGCGCTCGCGACGAGCCCGACCGTGCAAGCCGTGCTCGTGACGGGCGAGGCGACGCCGGCGCCGGGATCGAAGGCCGCCGTGCTGCCCTGGCCCGCCGCCGACCTCGCGCCGGCGGTGCCGCCGATGATCATCGACCAGGACCTCGCGGCGATCATCTACACGTCGGGCTCGACCGGCTTCCCGAAGGGCGTGATGCTCACGCACCTCAACATGGTCAGCGCCTGCCGCTCGGTGAGTACCTACCTCGGCTACCGGCAGGACGACCTCGTCTTCTGCGCGCTGCCGCTCTCGTTCGACTACGGCCTCTACCAGGTGCTGATGTCGTTCCGCCTCGGCTGTACGGTGCTGTTGCGGACGAATTTCTCTTTCCCGGTGAAGGAGCTCGAGGTGATGGCCGCGAACGGCGTGACCGTGTTCCCCGGCGTGCCGACGATGTTCTCGATGCTGATGGCGCTGAAGAACCTCGACCGGTTCGACCTGGGGAAGCTGCGGATGATGACGAACACCGCGGCCGCGCTGTCGGAGGATCACATCCACAAGCTGCGCGCGCTCTTCCCGCAGGCCACGCTCTTCTCGATGTACGGGCTCACCGAGTGCAAGCGCGTCACGTACCTGCCGCCCGACCAGCTCGACATCCGGCCGACGAGCGTCGGCAAGGGGATGCCGAACGAGGAGGTGTGGCTGGTGGACGAGCACGGGGCGCGGCTGCCGAACGGCGCGACCGGCGAGCTCGTCATCCGCGGCAGCAACGTGATGCGCGGCTACTGGGAGAAGCCGGACGAGACCGCGAAGCGGCTCAAGCCCGGTCCGATCGCCGGCGAGATGATCCTCTACTCGGGCGACCTGTTCCGCACCGACGAGGAGGGATGGCTATACTTCGTCGCCCGGAAGGACGACATCATCAAGAGCCGCGGCGAGAAGGTCAGCCCGCGCGAGGTGGAGAACGCGATCCACTCGCTCGAGGGCGTCTACGAGGTGGCGGTGATCGGCGTCCCCGACGACGTGCTCGGGCAGGCGATCAAGGCGTTCGTCGTGACGCAGCAGGGCGTGACGCTCACCGAGCGCGAGGTGATCCGGCACTGCCTGACGCGGCTCGAGAGCTTCATGGCGCCGAAGTACGTCGAGTTCGTCGCCGAGCTGCCCAAGACGGGCACCGGCAAGATCAAGAAGACCGGCCTCGCCTGACGGCCGACGGCTGGACCGGGCTGCACCCACACGAGGACCAACGCATGCAAGACTTCAAGACGCCCCTGCGGAAGTTCATCCAGGACAACTTCCTCATGGGCTCCGCCAACGCGGCCTTCGCCGACGGCGATTCCTTCATGACCAAGCGGATCATCGACTCCACCGGGTTCCTCGAGCTCGTGATGTTCCTCGAGGAGAGCTGGGGTGTCACCGTCGCCGACGACGAGATGGTGCCCGAGAACCTCGACTCGCTCGACGCGCTGCAGGGCTACCTCTCGCGGAAGCTCGCCGCGTGAGCGCGCGCCCGCTCGGCCCGCACGTGCTCGACCTCGACCTCGCCAAGGAGGTCGACCGCATCTGCGCGTGGATGGTCGACACGGTCGCGAACACGCTCCATCGCCGCGGCGTCATCATCGCGATGTCGGGCGGCGTGGACTCGTCGGTCTGCGCCGCGCTCGCGGTGAAGGCCTTCGGGCCGGCGAAGGTCTTCGGCATCCTGCTCCCCGAGCAGGACTCCAGCCACAAGAGCGCCGACCGGGGTGCGATCGTCGGCGACCACTGCGGCATCCCGTACGTCACCCACGACATCGCGCCGGCCCTCGCCGCCATCGGCTGCTACAAGGAGCGCGACGACGCCATCCGCCGCTCCTTCCCCGCCTACGGCGACGGCTGGAAGTGCAAGCTCGCGATCGCCGGCGGCGCGCAGGGCGGCATCAACTTCTTCAAGATCGTCGTCCAGTCCCCGGACGGCACCGTCTCCGAGAAGCGCCTCGCGCTCAAGGAGTACCTGCAGATCGTCGCCGCGACCAACTACAAGCAGCGCCTGCGCAAGACGGTCGAGTACTACCACGCCGACCGGCTCAACTTCGCCGTCATCGGCACGCCGAACCGGCTCGAGTACGACCAGGGCTTCTTCGTGAAGAACGGCGACGGCTCGGCCGACATCAAGCCGATCGCGCACCTCTACAAGACGCAGGTCTACGCGCTCGCGAAGCACCTCGGACTTCCGCACGAGGTCGCCACCGCGACGCCGACGACCGACACCTACTCGCTCGCGCAGGGCCAGGACGAGTTCTACTTCGCGCTGCCCTACCAGCAGATGGACCTCGCGCTCTGGGCGCACAACCACAAGCTCCCCGTGGGCGACGTCGCGACGGTCCTCGGCATCACCGAGGACCAGGCGAGTTTCATCTACGCCGACATCGAGGAGAATCGGCGCACCACGCACTACCTCCACGCGCGGCCGCAGCTCATCGAGCCCGTCGTCGAGGTGCACGGGTGAGCGGCGCCGCCGCCGGTCCCCTCACGGCGGCGGAGGCCGCGGCCCTCGGCGCCGACGGACGCGCCCTCGCCGAGCGACTGCTCGCGACGCTCGAGGCGGGGCTGAAGGTCCTCCCCGACAAGCCCGAGGAGACGACCGTCTCCGCGCTGCGAGCGCTCTGGCATCTCGCCGCCGGCGCGCGGCTCTCGCCCGCGCTCGCGCTCGACCAGCCGCTCCCGGCGCTCGACGCCCATCAGCGCGAGCGGTTCGCCTCGCTCGTCGCGAAGCGCCTCGAAGGGATCCCGCTCTCGCACCTCACCGAGCGGCAGCGGTTCATGGGGCTCGAGATGCTCGCCGGTCCGGGCGCGCTCATCCCTCGGCGCGAGACGGAGATCGTCGCGAAGGCGGCGGTGGAGGTCGCGCGGCGGCTCGCCGCCGAGCTCCCCGCGCCGATGGTCGTGGACACCTGCACCGGCTCGGGGAACGTCGCGGCCGCGATCGCGGCCGCGGTGCCGAGCGCGCGCGTCTTCGCGTCCGACCTGTCGGAGGACGCGGTCGCGCTGGCGAAGCGCAACGTCGCGCACCTCGGGCTCGCGTCGCGCGTCACGCTGCGCGCGGGCGACCTCCTCGCGCCCTTCGAGACGCCCGAGCACCTCGGCCAGGTGGACCTGCTCACCTGCAACCCGCCCTACATCTCCTCGGCGCGCACGACCGAGATGGCGACCGAGATCTCGGCGCACGAGCCGCGCCTCGCGTTCGACGGCGGCCCGCTCGGCGTGCGGATCCTGCAGCGGCTGATCGCGGAGGCGCCGCGCCTGCTGCGGCGCGGCGGATGGCTCGCGTTCGAGGTGGGGCTCGGCCAGGGCCCCGCGGTCTCGAAGCGCCTCGCCCAGGGCGGGCTCTACACGGACATCAGCACCGTGGCCGACGACGAGGGCCAGGTGCGGGTGCTCGTCGCGAAGCTCGCCTAGGCCAGTCGCCTGGGCGAGTCGCCTACGGCGCGCGCCCCTCGAGCCATCGCGCCTCGGCGTCGGTCGGCACCGGGAAGAAGGCGTGGTCGCCGATCGCGCCGTCGATGAGCACCGGGCCTTCGGGCACCGACGCGCCGCCCCACCACGCGAGCACCGGGCGCAGGTCGTCCGGCCGGAACCGCAGCGCGCGCAGCGCGGACATCGTGTCGTCGCAGGTCGTCGTCGCGACGAGCGCGTCGACGCCGTAGCCCGCGAGCACCACGCTCATCTCGCGCGCGAGCTCGGCGTAGCGGTGCCGGTGCGCGTCGACGAGGTAGAGCTCCAGAAGCTCGCCGACGCGGATCGGGCCGCGCGGGAAGACGCGGCCGAGCCCCCAGCCCACGAGCACGCCGTCGGCCTTCGCGTGGAAGGCGACGTACTGCCCGACGACCGCCGGCGCGCGGCGCAGCCACGCCTCCTGCTCGGCGTCGGGGAGCCGCATCAGCGTGAAGCGCCGCTGCTGCGCCGCGAGCGCGTGCACGGCGGGGGCGTAGTTCACCGCCGTCTCGATCTCGAGTGCGCCGCGCCGGCGGCGCGGCCGGAAGAGCGGCGTGCCGATGACGTCGAAGACCTTCGCGACGGCGCCACCGCGCCCGCGCGTCGCGAGGTAGGCGCCGGTGATCGGCAGCGCGAACTTCATCGCCGTCGCGACGCGCGTCCATTTCAGCTTCACGAGCAGGTCGCCCGCCATGTCGGTGCCCGCGATCGCGATCATCGGGCGCGGCTCGCGCATCCGCTGCCGCACGATGCGGAACCCGGGCGCCTGCGCACGCCACGCCTCGTTCGCGTGCCATTCGAACGGCTCGGCGAGCTCACGCGGGCCGTCGGGCGTCATCCAGCGGCGGCGCATCGAGAACATCGTCGCGACGCACTCGTCGCCCGCCATGCCGACGAGGGCCTCCATCGCCGGGCACTCGGCGTAGCGCCAGCGCTCGAAGGCCGCGCTGCGCGGCCGGTCCTCGTTCCCGCGCACGAAGCGCAGCACCGCGTCGCGGTTGGAATCATCGAGCGCGTGGAGCTCGAGCTTGCGGCCGGCGGTCGGGTCGGGCGCAGCGGCGTTGGTCGGGTCGGACATCAGGCGGCCGCCGCGAGCTCGGGAGCGCCCGCGCGGATCGAGGTGAAGCGGAAGGCGCCGAGCAGCCGCTCGATGCGGCCCATCACGCCGCCCTGCCCCGCGTAATGTCGGATCCGCGTCAGCAGCGGCACGTCGAGCCGCGGCTGTCCCGGGTCCCACTCCCACGGATGGATGTAGAACGTGCCGGGCGCGCCGCGCGACTCCGCGGAGCGGAGCGCCATGTGCACGAGCTGCGGCGGGAGGATGCGGAAGTAAGCGCCGCCGGCGGCGGGCAGCGTGCGGCCGAGCAGGCGCAGGGTCGCCGGCGGGAACTCGAGCAGCCGGCCCGCGGGCCGGTCGATCCAGTGCACGTCGCGCGCGCCCGACTCGTAGCCGTAGCCCGCGCGCTTCACGGGGAAGAGCGACGAGTCATAGACATGCCCTTCCTCGAGCAGCAGGTCGAGCGCCCATTCGGTGCCGCGCACGATCGAGAAGCTCGGCGCGCGGAAGCCGAGCACCGCCTGCCCCGTGAGGTCCTCGAGGATCCGCTTCGTGCGGCGGATCGAGTCGCGGAAGGCTTCGGGCGTCTGGTGCGTGATGCGGACGTGGTCGTACGTGTGCGACGCGAGCTCGTGCCCCGCGGCGGCGATCCGCTTCACCATCGCGGGGTGCCGCTCGGCCACCCAGCCGACCGTGAAGAAGGTGCCGAGCGCGCGGTGGGCCGCCATCCGCTCGAGCAGCGCGTCGACGGCCGCCTCGACGCGGCTCTCCAGCCGCTCCCACTGCGACGCGGGCGCGAACGGCGCGAGCGCGACGACCTGGAACCACTCCTCGACGTCGCAGGTGAAGTAGTGCACGCCCGCCGTCCCCGTACGCTGGCTCACGCGAGGATCAGCGGCGCACGAGGTCGAGGGCCGAGCGCGGCTTGAGGCGCCAGGTGCCGTTGCCGTTCGGCACGAGCACGCCGCTCACATCGAAACGGTTGCCCGGCACGAAGAGGCCCACCGGCAGCGGTGCGCGGAACGCGATGTCGGCCGCGCGGTCGAGCTCGATCACCAGCGGGCCCGAGCCGTCGGAGACGGTGAGCGTCATGTTGCCGGCGACCGTCGCCGTGTCGGTGACGAGCACGTCGGAGCCGCGGATGAGCGCCGCGTCGAGCGCGCCGGCCGTGCCGCCCGCCGCCGCGACCGCGGTCGTGAGCAGCGGCGTCGTGGGCACGAGGGTCGGGCCGACGAGGAAGACGGCGACGTCGTCGAGCACGCGCTGGCCGAGCCGCGTCGCCGTCGTGCCGCGGAGGACGACGCTGTCGCCGGCCGCGAAGTTCGCCGTCGTCGGCCGCACGCGGAGCGAGCGGATCGAGCCGGTGAGGTCGACCACGTGGAGCGTCGTGTCGCTGAAGGTCGTGCGGGCGTTGAGCGCGATCGCGCGCACGAAGATCCGCGCGCCGAGCGCGCCGGTGCGCGACTGCGCGACCGTCCGCACCGGGTACGTGACCGCGCCGCTGAACTGGATCGAGTCGCCGGGGAGGACGGCGATCGGCGTGCGGCGGGTGCCCGCGACGACCGCCGTGTCGCCGACGCTCGCGCTGTCCACCTCGAGCACCCAGGTGCCCACCGGCACGGCCGCGAAGCGGAAGGACCCGTCGGCGAGCGTCGGCGCGCTGAGCAGCGTGTCGGCGCCGACGGTCGAGAGGATGCGCACGGTCACGCCGGCGAAATCGACGTCGCCCGCGTCCTGCGCACCCGAGCCGTTCGCGTCGAAGAAGACCTCGCCCCGCACGATGCCGGTGGCGCCGATGCCGATGGTGCGGCTCGCGCCGCCGTTGTCGCACGCGGCGGCCGCGACGAGCGCGGCCGCGAGGAGGAGACGGCGGTTCATCGGCCGATCCTCAGGCCGACGCGAAAGAGCGGGCCCGCGGCGCGGTCGGCGACGATCGTGCCGAACGCGGGGTTCGCCACGAGCGGCACCGTCGTGACGCCGAGCGACGTCGAGAGCGTGCCGGTGCGGTCCACCAGGTAGAGCGCGTCGTCGATCCGGCCGCGCTCCACCGGCAACAGGTCCATCGCGTCGACGACGAGGTCGAGCGGGCCGGCCGCGAGGTTCGCGAGCCGCAGCGTCGCGCGCACGTCCACCGAGTGGCGCCAGTCGCCGCGGCAGGAGTTCCGCTCGGCGAACGCGCCGACGAACTTCGCCAGGCAGGTGTTCGCGTCGAGCAGCGCCGTCATCCCGCTCACGGCCGAGTTGACGAAGGCGGGGTCATTGCCGGCGATGCCGTCGCCGTTCGCGTCGACGCCCGGCCGGAAGCCCGGCGTGAAGGGCGCGCCCGAGCGGCCGCGGTAGACGACCCCGAGGCGGAAGACGCCGCTCGCGCTGGCGCTCCACTCGGTCGCGGCGACCACGCGCAGCGGCGCGTCGCCGTCGGCGACGCCCTCGCTCCACTCGCGGCCGCTCGCGCCGATCGGCAGCGGCGCGAGCGGGAGCCCGCGCGAAGCGAGGTTGTCCTCGGCCTTCGAATAGGTCGCGTGCACGCCGTAGCTGAGGCCGGCCGGCACCACGCGCTCGACGCCCGCGGTCACGGCCGTGTACTCGGAGAAGCCGGTCGCCTCGATCGCGAGCACCTGGTCGAACGCGCCGAAGCGGCGGTTCGAGCCCGGCGTCGCGGCGACGAGGGAGCCGAGCTGCTGCAGCGTCCCGTAGAGCGGGCGGCCGTCCTGGTCGAGGCCGGTCGCGCCCGCCGGGAGGTTCAGGTCGCGGCGGCGCCCGAGGAAGTCGGTGTAGCGATACGTGCCGCGGACGTACAGGCTCCACGCCCCCGCGTCGCGCTGTGCGGTGAGCGACATCCGGCGCGTGCGCGGCCCCTCCATGTCCGGACCGAGGAGCGCGAGCCGGTCGCCGCGCGACGGCGCGACGCCCGTCCCCGGGACGCCCGGCCAGCTGCCGACGATGCCGAGCGCGCCAAGGCCGGAGCGCACGTCGACGCCTTCGTCATATGCGAGCGCGGCCGCGACGTCGCGGCGGTCCACGAGGTCGTTGAAGACGCCCGCGCCGCCCGAGAGCGACCAGCTGCGGGTCGAGCCGAGCTCCCAGCGGAACGAGAAGCGCGGCGCGATGCGCACGCGCGAGTCGCTCACCGCGGTGTTGTCGATGCCCGACGCGAGGAGCCACGCCGCGTTCGGCGTGATGTCCCCCACCGGGACCGTCGCGCCGTCGATGCGCATGCCGAGCGTCACCGCGAGCCCGTCCGCGACCGACCACGCGTCCTGCACGAACGCGCTGCGCTCGAGCATGCGGTAGCTGCCCGACCCGCCGTGCGCGGCGAGTCCCGTCCAACCGCCGTTCGCGGCGGCGAAGTCGACGGCGTCGCCGAATGCGTAGGTGCCGGCGCCCGGCGGCTCGTCGCGCGACTCGAAGCGGTGCGATGCGACGGCGCCGCCGACCTTCACGAGGTGCGAGCCGAGGTCCCAATGGAACGTCGCGGCCGCGCGGATCGCGGCGCGCTTGTCGCTCGACGGATCGTCGCCGGCGCCGCCGAGCGTGATGCCGCGTCCCGCGAAGGTGGTCGCGTCGAGCGACGGCGACTCCGAGGTCGCGTCGCCGACGTCGCCCGAGACGCGGAGCTCGGAGGAGAGGCGGCGCGAGAGGCGAGAGAGCACGCCGATCGAGAGCTGCGCCGCCGTCGCCTCGCGGCGCGCCCCGAACGGTGAGGCGATGCCGGAGCCGACGGGCATGTCGCGCGTGATGGCGCGCGAACCCGCCGCACGCGCGAGGATGGCGTACTTGTCGTTGAGCTGCCAGTCGAGGCGGCCGAAGCCGCTCGCGCGCTCGTCGGCGATGCCGCCCGAGCGCGTGAGGACGCTGAGGTCGCGCCCCTGCGTGTTCGCGACCGCCGCGATCGCGTTCCCTTCCGCGTCACCGGCCTCGAACCACGCGGGCCGCACGATCTCGGAGCGCTGGTAGTCCACGCCCGCGATCGCCTGTGCCGTGTCACCCTGCACGGGGCCTGCGAACGAGAAGGCGCCGCCGACGTCGCTGGTGCCGCCGAAGGTCCCGAGCCGCATCACGGGAGAGCCGCCGCCGCGCGCCGAGAGCGCGGTGAGGCCGACGCCGCTGCCGCCGAGCTCGACGTCGAGGCCGGTGCCGCCGGCACTGACCGCGGCCATCGCGCGCGCGGGAAGCGCGAGCGCCTGCGTGGCGTTGCCGCCGAGCCCCATCGCGCCGACCGAGCCGACGCGGACACCGTCGACGATGAGGTCGGCGTGCCGCCAGGGGAGTCCTTCGATCGCATCTTCGTCCGCCACGGTCGAGAGCAAGGCGGCATCGGAAGCCGTGCGGCGGCCCCCGGCGAGCTCAGGGAAGCCGCGCGCGAACATCCAGGCACCGGGCTCGACGCGGGCGCCGCTCGCGCGGACGGTGTCCACGCGCATCACCGGCGGCCGCTCGCGCACGAGCGTCACGCGCAGCGACGGCGCATTGCCCGCCGCGACGCCGACGCCAAGGTGCACGACCGGACGGAAGCCCAGCGCTTCGACCGCGAGGTCGTATTCGGCCGGACTCAGCACCGCGAACTTGAAGGCGCCGTCACGCGCCGTCACGGCGCGCCGGACGGCGCCGCTGGCGCGATCGATGAGGCGGATGCTCGCGTCGGCGACGGGCCGCGAGGCCGCGTCCACCACGCTGCCGCTGAGGGCGCCATAGGTGGCCGACTGCGCGACGACGATGTTCGGCAGGGCGGCGAGGAGCCCGAGGAGCGAGGCGCCGGCGAGGCGGCGCCACGCCCGGCGCGCCGTGGACTGGAGGCTGCGATGCATTGGAGCGAGGTCGGGATTCGGGCGGGTCCGGTGGACCTGGTCCAGCCGGTCCGGGTGCGCGAGGCAGGTCTTCGGTTGACGAATGAGCGCCGTCACGCGGCACTGCGAGAGCAGACTAAGATAGGCAGGAAGCAGACCACCAGAGCCGGCGGCGTCACTCCCCTGTACGGTGCGAGGGCGGCGAGGGCGATCGACTGAGGCTCGATGCCCAGTTTTGTTGCACGCCCGCGACAGTTCGGCGGGTCCGCCCGACGAGCAGGGACTCGAGTCCAATAGTTCGTCCAGCGGCCGTTAACTCTTTGAATCATCGGCGTTTATGGTCATTCATCCGCATTGGCGGATGTTCGGCTGGAGACCCCCGCTTGCTGGCCGTCGACTTGCGAGGTAGAATGTCGCCAGACCGCGATCCGGATTTTCCGGCGCGCGCACCACTCCCTTACCGGTGGACGGGACATGTACAAGAAGCCGCAGCTCGAGAAGTTCGGAACGTTCCGTGACCTGACGAAGTGGGGCCTGTCGAACGCCACCGACGGTGGTTCCATCTTCGGCATCGGCAGCCCGGGCTGCTCGACCACCTGGGGATCGCGTACCTGGGAGATCGGCTGCCCGACGGACGGTCCTTCGGCCTCCTGAACCGCCACGGCGCGAGGATGCGGTAAGGCATCTTCGCGCTCCGACGCGGTCCCAGCGGTCTTCGAGAACCCGCGTCGCGCGATCCGCGACGCGGGTTCTCGCATTCACTCCCCACTGCCCTCCCGTGCGACTCCCGACGCCCAATCCGCTGGTGGTCTTCCAGAAGCTCGACGACGGCGCCGTCCTGTTCTCGCCGGGGACGGAGCTCTACTTCGGCCTGAACGACGTCGGCGCCGTGGTCTGGCAGACGCTCGGCTCGGCGACGTCGCTCGACGAGGTGGCGGCGGTGTTGATCGCGAAGTACCCGGACGCGCCGACGGGCGAGGTGCGCGGCGACATCGAGTCGCTGCTGCGCGCCCTCGTGGCCGAAGGACTCGCCACCGACGCGGGCGATGCGGGCCCTGCTGCGTAGGCTCGGCCAGCTGGAGGCCCGCGAGTGGCGGGACCTCTGGCGGGCGCAGGTGGCGCTCCTCCGCGCGCAGCGTCGCCTCCGGACCCAGCCGATCGGCAGCCTCGCGATCCGCGAGGAGGCAGCGGACGGTGCGTCCGCCGCCGACCCCGCGCGCGTGGGCCAGCTGGAGCACGCGATCCACCGCGCCGCGGCCTACGGATTCATCCGCCCCTACTGCCTCGTGCGTGCGATGGCGCTACGCGACCTCCTCGTCGAGGACGGCGTGCGGGGCGCGAGCATCCGCATCGGCGTGCGCCGCGCCGACGGCACGTTCCAGGCGCACGCGTGGATCCGTTGGGGCGAGCGGATCGTCGGCGACGACCCGAAGCACATCGCGACCTTCACCGAGGTCGACGACCTCGGCGTGATGCGTACGGCGTGAGCGCGATCGCGGCGGCGGTCGGCACCGGCGCGACGGCGGCGGCGCAGGCCGTGGTCGAGCGCGCACTCGGCGCGATGCGGGAACTCGGCGACGACCGCGAATCGGCGGCGCCCGCCGGCGCCGACCGGATCGGGATCGCGCTGGGCGCCGCGACGCACGACTGGGAACGCGGGCTCCGCGCCGGCGCGCGCGTCCACGCCCACGGCGCGGTCACCGTCGCGGCCGACGCGACGCTGTACCACCGCGCCGACCTGCGGCGTGCCCTGGGGCTCGCGCCGGAGGGCGACAGCGGAGACGCCGAACTCGTCGCGCGTGCCTGGGAACGCTGGGGCCTCGATGCCTTCGCGCGGCTCGAGGGCGATTTCGCGGTGGTGCTGTGGGACGCCGTGGCGCTGCGGCTCGTCGCCGCGCGGTCCTTCGCCGGCCATCGCCCGCTGTACCTGGCGCGCGCGGGGGCATCCATCCGCGTCGCGACCACCGTCGACGCGCTGCTCGCGGACGAGACGGTGCCGCGCGGCCTCGACCTCGGCGCGGTCGCGATCGCGGCGTCCGGCCTGTGGGGTCATGCGCCGCAGACGGCGTATGCGGCGGTCGAGGAGGTCGCAGGGGGACGCGTCGTCACGTGGGACGCGACGGCCGGCCTTCGGCACGCGGAAGCCTGGCGCGCGCCCGAGGACGTGCTGCGCGGCCGTCCCTCGCGCGACGCCGGGGCGGAGGAGCTGCGCGCGCTCCTCGCGGGAGCGGTGCGCGAGCGCGCGGCGCCGCACGGCACCACCGCGCTGTCGCTGAGCGGCGGATGGGACTCGACCTCCGTCGGTGGCGCGGCGCAGTTGGCCTTCGGCGGCGGCGCGGCCGCGCGGCTGCGGCCGGTGAGCATCAGCTATCCTGCCGGCGACCCGGGGCGCGAGGACGAACTCATCGGCGAGACGGTCGCGCACTGGCACACCGCGACGCGCTGGATCGACGTCGACTCGATCACGCTGCTGCCGGACCTCGCCGGCGAGTGCGCCGCGCGCGAGCTGCCGTTCGCGCACACGTACGAGCACTGGAACCGCGCGCTGTCGCGCGCCGCGCGCGCCGACGGCGCACGCGTGATGCTCGACGGCGTAGGCGGGGACCAGCTCTTCCAGGTCTCCGACATCGTGCTCGCGGACCTCTTCGCGCGCGGGAGGTGGGGCACGCTCGCGCGCGAATGGCGGAGGCGCGGCGGGTGGGCCGGCGGTCGCGGCGCGCGCGAGCTGTGGCGCTGGGCGGTGCGGCCGGCGCTCCCGCGCGCGCTGCCGTCGCTGCTCGCCCGTGCGCGCGGCCTCCCGGCCCCGCCCGACTACCTCGACCGCCACGCGCCGCGCTGGTTCCACCGCGGCTTCCTCGAGCGTTCCGGCGCGCTGGCGCGCGACGCCGCGGCGGCGCCGGCGCTGCCGCGCCACGACCACGCGCTGCGTGAGATGCACGCCTACCTGCGCCATGCGTTCTTCTCGCGGATCACCGGCGCGCTGCACCGCTTCGCGCTCACGGAGGGCGTGGAGCTGCGCTCCCCGCTGCTGGACGACCGTGTCGTGCGCTTCGCGCTCCGGCGCCCGTGGCATGAGCGGGCCGAAGGCGGCGAGACGAAGGTGCTGCTGCGGCACGCGATGCGCGGGCTGGTGCCGGACCGGGTGCTGGCGCCGCGCCCCGCGCGCACGGGCGTGACCTCTGCATATTTCCTGCGGCAGCTGCGCGGTCCCGCGCGGCCGGCCATCGAGTCGGCCCTGCGCGACCCGGTCCTCGCGTCCCTCGGGATCGCGGACGCGCGGGGGATGCGGCAGGCGTGGGAGCACGTGCTCCGACAGGACGACGACGAGACGGCCGTGCGCCTCCTCTTCACCTTGCAGGCGGACTTGTGGACACGCGCCCACCTGGCGCGCGAGGGACGGGCATGAGCGAGTATCGCTTCTATTCGGTGTACGGCGAGCGGCTCGCCTCGACGCTGCCGCTCCCGGAGCTCGATGAGATCCCGGCGGGGCCGGCGCGATGGACCGCGACGGTCGTGGACGAGCTGCCGGAGATGCGCGACGGCACGCTGCTGGGCGCGGACCTGCTCTACGAGGAGGTGCACGCGCGCCTCTTCCAGCACGCCGACGGTCATCGCATCGTCGTCGACGACACCGGCGAGTTCGACCTGTCGCGCGACCGGCGCAGCGTCGCGATCTGCCCGAAGGCGGGCTCCTGGCCGGACTTCGTGCGCGCGCATTTCACGGGGCGCGTCCTCGCGACCGCGCTGTACCTCGACGGGATGCTCCCGCTGCACGGCAGCTCCGTCGCCACCGGCGAAGGCGTGGCCGGCTTCCTCGCGCCGAAGGGGTTCGGCAAGTCGACGCTCGCGCTCGCGCTCGCCCGCGCGGGCGCGTGGCTCCTCTCCGACGACACGCTGCCGCTGGAGATCGGCACCGGCCGCGCGTGGCCCGGCCTCCACGGGCTGCGGGTCCACGAGGACTCCCTCGCGGCAGTGGGGATGGCCGGCGCGCACATGAAGACGCGCGAGGGGAAGCACGTCATCACGGAGGTCGGCACCGAGCGCCTGTTTCTGCGGCCGATGCCGGTCTCGGCGCTGTACCTGCTCGTCCCCGTCGAGCCGGGGGCGACGGCGACCGAGCGCTTCGCGATGCCGCCCGCGCTGGCGGCGATCAGCGTCGTCGCGCACGTGAAGATCGGCCGCATGCTCGGCCCGGCCGAGGCGCCGACGATGCTCGCGCGCTCCGCCGACATCGTGCAGCGCGTGAAGGTCTACCAGCTCACCGTGCCGCGTGAGCTCGCGAAGCTCCCGGCGACGGCACGCCAGATCCTCGAGTGGCACGGAATGCCGAAGCCGTGATGGTCCGCGCCGAGGGGCTGACGAAGCGCTTCGCGCGGCCGCGACCCTGGGGCGAAGCGATCCGCGCGCCCTTCGCCCGTCCCCGCGTCACCGCGGTGGATGCGGTCTCGTTCGAGGTCGCGGCCGGCGAGGTCTTCGGGCTCCTCGGGCAGAACGGCGCGGGGAAGACGACGCTCTTCAAGATGCTGACCACGCTGCTGCTGCCCGACCAGGGCGCGGCGACGATCGACGGCCACGACGTCGAGACCGACGGCGCGGCGGTGCGGCGGCTGATCGCGCCGGTGATCGCGAACGAGCGCAGCCTCCACTGGCGGCTCACCGCGCAGGAGAACCTGCGGCTCTACGCCGCGCTGCAGGGCCTCGCCGGCCGCGCGGCGCAGGACGAGATCGCGCGCGTGCTCGGCGTCACCGGGCTCACCGACACCGGCGCGAAGATGGTGAGCACCTTCTCGTCGGGGATGCGGCAGCGGCTGCTCATCGCGCGGGCGCTGCTGGGCCGCCCGCGCGTGCTGCTCCTCGACGAGCCGACGCGGAGCCTCGACCCGATCTCGGCGCGCGACTTCCGCCGCTTCCTGCGCGAGACGGTCGTGGACGCCGAGGGCTGCACCGTGCTGCTCGCGACGCACGACGCCGATGAGGTGTGGGACCTCTGCGACCGTGTCGGCGTGCTCGAGCGCGGGCGGCTGCTGCTGGTCGAGGCGACGCAGCTGCTGCGGCACCGCACTGGCGGCGACCGCCACCGGCTCTGGCTGCGGCCCGGCGACACTGGCGCGGCCGCGGCGACCGGGCTCGTGCTCGAGCCGCGCGGCGCGAGCATCGAGGCGGGCTGGGAGACGTTCGAGTGCGTGATCCCCGGCGGCGCGACCGGCGCCGCCGCCGCGCTCACGAAGCTCGCCGCCGCCGGCGTCGCCGTGGCGCGCTTCGAGCGCAGCGAACCGTCGCTCGCCGCGCTGATCGAGAGGGCGCTCGCCGCGGGGACGCCGCATGCGTAGCGTCGCCGCGCTGCTGCGCGCGAGCTGGCTCTCGGCGACGAGCTACCGCGTCGCGACGGTGCTGTCGCTCGTGAGCCTGCTCGCGTCGATCGTGCCCGTCTATTTCATGGCGAAGGCGGTCGAGCCGATCGCGCGCGAGTCGATCCGCCTCGAGGGACCGGACTACTTCGGCTTCGTCGTGCTCGGCATCGCGGCGAGCTACGTCCTGCTCGCGGCGACGGCGGCGATCCCGTCGGCGCTGACGGGGAACATCGGCAGCGGGACGTTCGAAGCGCTGCTCGCGACGCGCGCGCCGCTCGCGTCGGTCGTGACGGGACTGGCCGCGTACCCGGTACTGATGAGCATGGTGAACGCGACCGCGGTCGGGCTCGGGGCCCTGGCCTTCGGCCTGCGCATCGACGCGACGATGCTCCCCGCCGCGTTCGGCGTGCTGCTGCTGCTCGTCGCCGCGCTCGCGGCGGTGGGGCTCGTCGCCGGCGCGCTCGTGCTCGTCTTCCGCACGTCGGGCCCGCTCGTCACCGCCGTCGTCGGCGGGTCGAACCTCCTCGGCGGCGTCTTCTACTCGACCACCGCGATCCCGGGATGGCTGCAGTCGCTCTCCGGGCTCTTCCCGCTCACCTACGCGCTGCGCGCGATGCGGCGGCTGCTGCTCGCCGACGCGACCCTCGCCGACGTGGCGGGGGACGTGGGGATGCTCGCCCTGCTGGCCGTGACCGGCCTCGCGATCGGCATCCTCGCGTTCGGTGCGGCGCTCCGCCACGCGCGGCGGGCAGGGACGCTCACGCATTATTAGGGCAGCCGATGCCGCTGACCCGCTCCGCCGAAGCCCAGCTCGTCTTCCGCTCCGCCGACCCGTCCTGCGGCGCGGCGGAGCTCGTCGCGCTCGCGCAGGCGGTCGGCGACTGGGACCGGCTCGTCATCCTCGCCGACGGTGAGATGGCGACCGCGGCGCTCTGGCGCGCGCTGCGCGAGGCGCAGGCGCCGTTGCCCGCGCCGGTCGCCGAATACCTGCGGCGCGGCGCCATGTTCAGCGACTTCCGCATGCAGCAGCTCGCCCGGCGACTCGCCGACACCACCGCCGCGTTCGGCGCCGCCGGCGTGCCGCTGCTGCTGCTCAAGGGCGCCGCGCTCGGCGCGATCGTCGACCCCACCTTCTGCGTGCGGCCGATGAGCGACCTCGACCTCCTCGTGCGGCCCGCCGACGTGCCGCGCGCGATCGACGCGCTGCGCGCCGCCGGTTGGCACCAGACGGCCGACCCCGCCATGCAGGAGATGCTCGGCGAGGGGCACCACCACCTCCCGCCCTTCCTCGACCCCGCGACGCCGGGGACGCGCGTCGAACTGCACGTCGCGCTCTTCTCCGAGGACCACTCGTTCGCGGTGGACGAGACGCACCTGCTGCGCGACGCGCGGCCGGCCGCGGCGCCGTTCGCGGGCGGGCTCGTGCCGAGCCACGAGCACCTGCTGCTGCACGCGAGCATCCACTTCGCGTGGCAGCACACGATGCTCTTCGGCGCGTGGCGCACCTTCCGCCTCGTCGCGTCGACGACCGCGGCGCCGGGCTTCTCGTGGGAGCGCTTCACGGCCGTCGCGCGCGAGGCGAAGGCCGTGACCTCGGCGTACTGGACGCTGCGGCTCGCGCGCACGATGTGCGGGATCGCGGTGCCCGACGCCGTGCTCGCGCAGCTCGCGCCGCCGACGCCGGAGTTCGTGCGCGCGGCGATCGCGCGCCACATCGTCGCCGCGAACGTGCCGGGCGAGGGGCCGCCGAGCCCGTCGCTCGGCCTCTCGCGCCTCGTCTGGCGCGCCGCGCTCCGTCCGCGGTGGAGCGGCCACCGCGCACCGGCGCGATGGAAGGACGACGACCGCTGGGAACGCCATCATCACGGCGAACGCCGGCGCGAGTCCCTCCTCGCGCGCGTGCGGCACCACGCCTCGCGCGCTCGGCACTGGCGCGACTACGTGGTGCTCACGCTCTTCGGCGGATAGGACGCGCGCGCCCGCGGCGCGCGCGCATCGCCATCAGCGCGCGCGGCGCACCGAGTACGCGAGCAGTCCCCAACCAGCGAGGAAGGCGACGCCGCCGAACGGCGTGATCGCGCCGAGCGCACGGTGGCCGGTGAGCGCCATCGCGTAGAGCGACCCCGAGAACAGCAGCGTCCCGCCCGCGAAGCACCAGGCGGCCGCGGTGGTCGCGCGGCGCGCGCCGTCGTGCGGCGCGGCGCCCAGCGCGTCGAGCTGCGCGTCGAGCTGCGCGTCGAGCTGCGCGAGGCGGAGCGCGGCCGCGATGATCGCGAGGGCGTGATACATCTGATAGCGCGCCGCGGTCTCGAAGACCTCGAGCAGGCGCGGCTCGATCCGGTCGCGCATCGCGTGCGCACCGAAGGCGCCGGCCGCGACCGCGATCCCGGCAGAGACGGCGCCGAGGGCGAGGAAGGAGCGGGTCCGGCCGGTCGCGTGGTGGGTCATGATCGAGGCATCTCCAAGGGCGGCTTGAAGATAGCCGGAGGGTTCGTGCGCTCTTGCGATTTTCGGCTTTTGTTCGGTAATTACGACACATCCTTTTCGGCTTTTCTTCGGTACTGGACATGTCCCTCGCCGTGCTCCGCCAGCAGCTCGCCGCCGTCGTCGCCGGGACGCCGAGCAGCACGCCGGGACTGCCGACGGGCGTGGCGGCGCTCGATGCGATGCTGCCGGGCGGCGGGGTGCCGCGCGGGCGGCTCACCGAGCTGCTGGCGCCGGCGGGACTGGGGAAGACGACGATCGCGCGGGCGCTGGTGGCGGCGACGATCCGCGGCGGCGGCGGCGTGGCGTGGATCGATGCGACGCGCACGCTCGACCCGCGCGACTGGGCAGCGGAGTCGGCGGCGTACGACGCGCTCTGGGTGGTGCGGCCGGGGGAATCGTCGCGCGGGCCCTGGTGCGCGGACCTGCTGCTGCGCTCGGCGGCCTTCGCGCTGGTGGTGCTCGACGGCGCGCCGGTGCTGCCGCGCGCGGTGGCGGTGCGGCTCACGCAGCTCGCGCGCGAGTCGGATGCGGCGCTCCTGCTCCTCGGCGAGGGGACGCGGGCGTCGGAGGTGGGCGGGGCATTGCGGGTGCGGCTCGCCGCCGCGCGGTCACCGGGAGCCGCGCGGGCGCGGGTCATCGCGACGCTCGAGAAGGGCGGACCCTATCAACACGTGGATTTGGAGGTGGGCCGTGGGGACGGCATCGCGCGTCGCCTGTGTACGCATCCCGAGATTCCCGATCGGCGCGGTGTGGGTGGATCGCGCCGAGCCCTCCGGGGCCGGCGGGTCGCGCAGCCCGAGTATCCCGCGCGGCGCCAGCCCGGTCGCGGCGCCGGCGGTGCCGGTGGCGCCGGCGGTGCGTGAGGGCGCGGACGGCGCCCCGCACTGGGACGCGCTCCCGCTCGCGCTGACCGAGGGCACGCTGGTGCGCGCGGCGAGCGCGGCGGCGGCGCACCTCGGCGTGCGTGCGGGGATGACGCTCGCGCAGGCGAGGGCGAAGTGCGCGGGGCTCGTGCCGCTCGCGTGGGACGCGCGGCTGATCGCGCGCGAGACGGCGCGGGCGAGCGCGGCCTTCCTCGCGGCGAGCCCGCAGGTGATGCCGGAGCGCGGCGCGCCCGGCACCTGGTGGGTGGGCGCGGAGGGATTCGACGGCATCGGCGGCGAGCGGATGCTGGCCGAATCGCTGCTGGCGATGGCGCGCGTATGGCATCCGCAGGCGCGGGTGGCAGTGGCGGACGCGTGCATCACGGCGCAGGCGGCGACGTCGAGCGCGCGCGCGGCCGCGTCGCCGCTGCACGTCGCGCCGGGCGCGGACGCGGAATACCTGCAGCGCGTGCCGATCGCGCTCGTGCCGATGGACGGCGAGCTGCGCGAGACGCTCGTGGCGCTCGGGCTGCGCACGGCGGGGGCGTTCGCGCGGCTCGACCCGCTCGAGGTGGAGCGGCGGTGGGGGAGCGACGGGCTCGCGGCGTGGCGGCTCGCGCGCGGCGACGACGCGCGCCGGGCGACGCTCGCGCGCAGCGACGACCCGCGCGCGGTGGCGCACGACCTCGCGACGAGCGCGACGACGATGGAGCCGGTGCTCTTCCTCGTGCGCGCGTCGCTCGACCGGCTGGTGCGCGCGCTCGCGACCGAGGGACGTGCGGCGGCGGCGGTGGCGATCACGCTGACGCTCGAGGCGCCGGAGGAGGCGGCGCTCGCCGGCACGGGCGCGCTGCCGGTGACGATGGCCACCGGGCGCCAGGTGACGCGCGAGGCGCGGCCGGCGCGCCCGGTCGCACGCGCGGCGGCGCTCTTCGAGCGCTGCCGCGCGCTGCTCGACACGTGGACGCTCGACGCGCCGGTGCGCGCGGTCGAGGTGCGGATCTCCGACTCGGCGCCGTCGATGGCCGAGCAGGGGGACCTGCTCGCGCCGGCGTGGCGCGACCCCGCGGCGGCGGAGGCGGCACTGGCGCGGCTGCGCGCGACGCTCGGCAAGGGTGCGGTGGTGCGGCCGGTGCGGCGCGACTCGCACGCGCCGGAGCGCGCGGGGGCGTGGGAGGAGGTGGAGCAGGCGGAGCTGCGCGTGCCGACGCTCGACGCGACGCTCAACGCGGGGCTCACGCGCGCGGCGGCGGCGGCGGTGGCACCCGCGGCCCGGCTCCTCGAGGCGCCGGAGCCGGTGACGGTGACGACCGACAAGCGCGGCACGCCGCTGGTGATGTTCTGGCGTGGGCGGCGGCTCGCGCTCGCGCGCGCGCAGGGACCGGAGCGGCTTTCGGGCGAGTGGTGGCAGGCGGAGCCGTACGCGCGCGAGTACTGGCGCTGCGAGAGCGACGAGTTCGGTGAGGACCTCCTGCTCTACCGCGACGGCGGCGGGTGGCGGCTGCAGGGGTGGTATGACTGAGCGCGCAACGTTCCCCGTGCGTCCGGCGCCGGGGCTGCGGCGCGGATGGCATCCGTCGCCGGCGCTCCTGCGCGCGGCGTCAGGCCCCGCGGAACTCGACGGGGATCGCGTCGAAGAGCGCGGGAAGGTCGATGACGAGCGCCCGGGCGGCGCCGTCCGGATGCCACTGGAGCGCGCCGTCCTCGAGCTGCGCCGTCTCGGCGTCACGCCGCCAGCGTTCCACGAGGCGCGAGGCGGGGTGGACGATCCAGTACTCCTGCACGCCGATCCGCGCATAGAAGCGGCGCTTGAGTCCGCGATCCCGACTCGCCGTCCCGGGCGAGAGCACTTCGACCACGAGATGGAGATCGGGTCCATGGATGCGCCCCGCGCCGGCCGAGGACGTCAACCGGAAGGCGAGCACGTCGGGCTGGACGATCATCCCGTCGTCGAGCTCGACGTCGAGCGGGGAGACCTGCACGTAGCCCAGCCCCTGCTCACGCACGTACGGGAAGAGCGTCCGGTAGAACGCACCGACCACCGCCTGATGCAGGTTGAGCGGCGACGGCGTCACGAGGAGCGCGCCGTCGATGCACTCATAGCGGTTCCCGTCATCCGGGATCGCGCGGACCTTGGCGGCGGTCCAATACGTGGACGGGACAGGCATGCCCATAGGGTGCTCGGCTCGGCGAAGGGAAAGCAAGAGGGCACACGCGAGGATGACCCGACGCGCGCGTGTGGTCCGCATCCCGTCCCCGCTCACGGCACCGGAACATCGTGCGCACCGCAGTGACCGCCTACGCCGAGCTGCACTGCCACTCGACCTTCTCCCTCCTCGACGGCGCGTCGGATCCCGAGCGGCTCGTCGAGCGGGCGGTGGAGGCGGAGCTCGCCGCGCTCGCGCTCACCGACCACGACGATGTCGGCGGCGCGGTGCGGTTCGCCACTGCGGCGCGCACGGCGGGGCTCGCGGCGATCCAGGGGGCGGAGCTCACGGTGGACGTGCCGCTGCCGGGCGGCCTCGAGCGCGTCGCGGGGCGCGCGGCGGGGCTCCTCCCCGCCCTGCCCGGCCACGTGCTCGGCGAGGACGGCGTGCCGCGGCTGCGCACGCACGTGGTGCTGCTCGCCGAATCGCGCGAGGGATGGGGGAACCTCTGCACGCTGATCACGCGGGCGCGGCTCGACCATCCGCGCGGCGAGCCGCGCGTGACGTTCGACCAGCTCGCCGCGCATGCGGACGGGCTCTTCGCGCTCACCGGCTGCCTGCGCGGCTGGGTGCCGCAGCTCCTCGCGCTCGGCGAGCCGGGCGCGCCGGCGGGGCCGCGCGGCTTCGGCGCCGACGCGACGCCGCGCGCGGGCGCGCTGCTCACGCGCGAGGAGTCGGACCGGCTCGCCGCCGAGGCGCTCGGCACGCTCGGCGGCGCGTTCGGCGGGCGGGTCGCGGTGGAGTGCTGGGACCACGCGCTCCCCGAGGAACGCGCCCTCGTCGCGCGACTCCTCCCGCTCGCGAAGGCGGCGGGCGTGCCGTGGGTGGTGACGAACGACGTGCACTACGCGCGCCCGCGCGGGCGCATCGCGCACGACGTGCTCTCGGCGCTGCGGCACGGCGCGACGCTCGACGAGATGGGGACGCGCCTGCGCCCCAACGGCGAGTGGCACCTCAAGGGGCACGCGCAGCTCGCGGCGCGGTGGAGCGGGATGGAGGAGGGGCTCGCGCAGACGCTCGCGGTGGCCGAGCGCTGCGCCTTCCGGCTCGAGACGCTGAAGCCGAAGCTGCCGCACTTCCCGCTGCCGTCGGGCGTGAGCGAGGACGAGTACCTCGAGCGGCTCGTCGAGGCGGGGGCGCAGGAGCGGTGGGGATGGAAGCGCACGGCGCGGCACGACAAGCAGGTCGCGCACGAGCTCGCGCTGATCGCGAAGCTCGGGCTCTCGGGCTACTTCCTGATCGTCTGGGACATCGTGCGCTATGCGCGGCGCGAGGGGATCCTCTGCCAGGGGCGCGGCTCGGCGGCGAACAGCGCGGTCTGCTACTGCCTCGGGATCACGTCGGTGGACCCGATCAAGCTCGAGCTGCTCTTCGAGCGGTTCCTGAGCGAGGAGCGGGCCGAGGCGCCCGACATCGACATCGACTTCGCGCACCGGGAGCGGGAGCGCGTGCTGCAGTACGTGTACGCGCGCTACGGGCGCGAGCACGCGGCGATGGTCTGCGAGCACATCACGTGGCGCGGGCGGAGCGCGGTGCGCGACGCGGCGCGCGTGCTCGGCTTCTCGCCCGACCAGGCGGGGGCGCTGGCGAGCTTCAGTGACCGCTTCAGCGCGCGCAACACGGCGGCGGCGCTGCGCGCCGGGATGCCGGGGCACGAGGCGGAGGCCGCGGCGGCGGCCGACCCGTTCGCGCCCGAGCGCGCGGACGCGGTGGGGCCGGCGAACTACTCCAAGCGTGCGCTGCGCGACGCGCCGCAGCTGGAGGAGGCGAAGGCGCAGAAGGCGGGCGCGCGCGCGGTGGCGGAGGCGATGAATCCGCGCGACGTGCAGGCGCGGCGCAACGCGCTCCCGGCGCGGCCGGCGACGCTGGTGGACGCGGTGGCGAGCGACCTGGTCGTCGGTACGCACGCGAGCACACTGCTCAAGGAGGCGCGCGCCGAGCAGCGGAAGGTGCGCACCGCGGCGCCGGCAGGCGCAGCCGAGGCCCGGCGCGCCGCGCGCGACGCGCACGGCGACCCCGCCCCCGAGCCCGAGGACACGCTGCTGAAGCGCGCGAACCTCGACCCGCACGACCCGCGCGTGCAGCGGCTCGCCGACATCGTCGAGCAGCTCGACGCCGCGCCGCGCCATCGCGGCATCCACGTCGGCGGCTTCGTGCTCACCGAGGAGCCGCTGCGCACCGTCGTGCCGATCGAGCCGGCGAGCATGGAGGACCGCACCGTCATCCAGTGGGAGAAGGACGACCTCGATCCCGTCGGCCTCGTGAAGATCGACCTCCTCGGCCTCGGCATGCTGACCGTGGTGCAGGACTGCCTCGCGTACGTGCGGCGCACGCGCGGCGTCGCGATCGACCTCGGGCAGCTCGACTGCGCCGACCAGGCCGTCTACGACGACATCTGCCGCGCCGACACGGTCGGCGTCTTCCAGGTGGAGAGCCGCGCGCAGATGAACACGCTGCCGCGGCTGAAGCCGCGCTCGTTCTACGACCTCGTCGTCGAGGTCGCGCTGATCCGCCCGGGACCGATCCAGGGCGACATGGTGCATCCGTATCTGCGGCGGCGCGCGGGACTCGAGCCGGTGACGTACTCGCATCCGTCGCTCGAACCGATCCTCAAGCGCACGCTCGGCGTGCCGCTCTTCCAGGA
>CAZIDS010000017.1:0-22731 GCA_964537945.1 uncultured Gemmatimonas sp.
GCCGAGCTTCGTGAACTTCTGCGGGTCCTTCAGGAACTCGATGATCTCGCGCAGCTCGACCTTCGCCTCGTCGGCGCCGGCGACGTCGGCGAACGTGATCTTCGGCGTGTCGCCCGAGAGGAGCTTCGCCTTCGACTTGCCGAACGAGAACGCCTTGTTGCCGCCGGCCTGCATCTGCCGGATGACGAAGATCCAGATGCCGAGGATCAGCACCCACGGCAGGATGTTCACGAGGACGGCGAGCATCGACGGCCGCGCCTCGGTCGCCTTGATCACGACCGCTTTCTCGCGGAGCCGCTTGGCGTCATCCGGGTTGTTCGCGAATGCGAACCGCGTCCGGAAGTTCTGCACCGCGCGGCCCTTGATGAGCACGCGGTTCTTGAACTCGCCCGTCACCTCCTGCCCGCCGACGATCGTCACCCTCGCGACGTTGTCGGCGTCGAGCTGCTGGTCATAGACCGACGTGTCGATGTCGACGACCTGCTCGGCGCCCTTCATCGCGAACTGGATGAGGACGATCGGGACGAGGAAGGCGATCAGCCAGAACGAGAGCGTCCGGCTGAAGCGGCCGAGGCCGCCGGGCTTCTGTGGCGCGGGGACGGGTGCCATGGGACTCCTTACTGCAGGCTCGCGACGTACGGGACGTGGCGGAAGTCCTCCGCGTGGTCGAGCCCGTAGCCGACGAGGAATTCATTGGGAGCGTCGAACCCGGTGAAGCGCACCGGGTGGCGCAGTTCGGTCGCGATGTGCTTGTGGAGCAGCGCGCAGATCTCGAGCGAGCGTGGCTTCCTCGCCGCGAGCAGGTCCATGAGCTTCTGCAGCGTCCGCCCCGAGTCCACGATGTCCTCGACGAGGAGGATGTGCTTCCCCTCGAGCGACGTGTTCGGGTCGTAGACCAGCTTGACGTTCCCCGAGCTCACCGTCGCGTCGCCGTAGCTCGACGCCACGAGGAAGTCGACGTGCAGCGGGCGCTCGATCTGCCGGACGAGGTCCGACAGGAAGATGAAGCTCCCCTTCAGGAGCCCCAGCACCAGCAGCTCGCCCTGCGGATAGGCGGCGGTGATCTCCCGGCCGAGCTCCTGCACGCGGCGGGCGATGGTCTCCTCGTCGAAGGCGACGCGCTTGACGGCGCGTCCCTTGAGGCGCGGGTCGGCCACGGGGACGGTCATTGATGCAATATATAGTCGTCGTCCTCGTGGGGCGTTCCCCGCACGACGAAGGTCTGCGCGGTGCGCTCGATCCGCGCATCGCCCGACAGCGGAATGACTTGCCCGGGCTTCGCACCGGGCGCCCAGGCGGCGGCGCGCGCGATGCCGCGCCGGTCCATCACCACGCCGGCGTGCGCGGCGACGGCGGGCCAGAGCGCCTCCCATCCCTTCGCGTCGACGGTCGCGACGGCGCCCGCCGGCAGGACCGCGCTCCCCGGCGCCGGCACGACGAGCCCGAGTCCCGCGACGCACGCGTCCACCGCCGCGCGCCACTCGGCCGCGCGTGCCCCGAGCTGCCAGCACCACTCGCTGAAGCCGGGGGCGGCGCGCTCGAGCGCCGGCAGCAGCTCGTGCCGGATCCGGTTCCGCTGGAAGCGGAGCGACGCGTTCGTCGGGTCGTCGATCCATCGCACGCCATTGGACACGGCGTAGGCCGCGAGGGTCGCGCGCGACACGGCGAGGAGCGGACGCGCGCGCGGCGCGGGGCCGCCGCCGGAGCCCGTGCCGGTCCGCGCCGCGCCGCGCATCCCGGCGAGGCCGCGCGGACCGGCGTCGCGGAGGAGCCGCTGCACCACGGTCTCGATCTCGTCGTCGCGCGTGTGGGCGGTGACGACGGTGGCGCCGAGGTCCGCGGCCCATCCGTCGAGGAATCGGCGCCGCGCGCCGCGCCAGGCGGACTCGGTCTGCGGCAGACCGGGCGCCGCCACGCCCGTCACGATCGGCAGGCCGAGCCGCTCCGCCTCCTGCTCGACGAACGCGATCGCGCGTCGCGCCGCCGCGCCGCTCCCGTGGTCGAAGCTCGCGACCGCGGCGACCTCGCCCGCGCGCGCGCGCGCCATCGCGTGCAGCAGCGCCATCGAGTCGCGCCCGCCGGAGACGGCGAGCAGCCAGCGCCCGCGAGGCAGCGCCGCGAGCGCGGAGTGGACCGCGAGCGCGGCGCCGTCGTCGCGGGCGACCCGTTCCCTTTGCGGCGGCACGCCAGTAAACTACTCGTCGTCCGACCGAACCCACGACCGCACGGAGCAGACAGTGGAACACACCACAGGCCCCCTCGGGACCCTCATCGCCGGCCTCGGCATGGGCGCGTACTACGTCGGGCTCACCTGGATCAACATGCTCCTCGGCATCGTGCTCACGCCCTTCTTCATCATCCCGCTGACCTGGCTCCAGGACGCGATGGCGAAGCGGAAGGCGGCGCAGCAGGGCTGATCCCGCGCGCTGGACGGTCTCGGGGGAGCGGCGCCACGGCGTCGCTCCCCTTCTCGTTTGGTGGTAGAATCCGCTGGCCGTCGCGTCCGTAGTGTGTGACGAACGCGCGGCACCCCTCCCCCACTCGGAGCAGAGATGGTCTACGTCGTCCTGATCGTCGCAGTCGTCCTCGTCCTCTGGATGATCGGCGCCTACAACGGGCTGATCGCGCTCCGCAATGAGACGGCGAACGCGCTCAAGCAGATCGACGTGCAGTTGAAGCGCCGCCACGACCTGATCCCGAACCTCGTGCAGGCCGTGCAAGGCGCGATGGATTTCGAGAAGGACACGCTGAACGCCGTCATCCAGGCGCGGAACAGCGCGGTCAAGGCCGCCGGCGGGCTCGACCCGCAGCACGTGGCCGCTTCGGCGCAGGCGGAGGCCCAGCTTTCCGGCGCCCTCGGTCGCCTGATGGCCGTCGTCGAGGCGTATCCCGACCTCAAGGCGACGGGGAACGTGCAGCAGCTCCAGGAGGAGCTGACCTCGACCGAGAACAAGGTCTCCTTCGCGCGCCAGCTCTACAACGACACGGCGACCAAGTACAACACGAAGCAGCAGCAGTTCCCGACGAACCTGGTCGCCGGGATGGCGAACGCGTCGCCGGCCGAGCTCTGGGAGATCGAGGACGCCGCCGAACGCGCCGTGCCGAAGGTCGAGTTCCGGCGCGGCAGCTAGCGGCGCGCTGCGCGCGCCCGGGCGCCCGCCGTGGCCGAGAACCTCTTCGAGCAGCAGGCCAGCAACCGCCGCAAGTCCTGGTGGCTGGTCGCGGCGTTCCTGCTCTTCTTCGCGTGGCTGGGCTTCGGTGGGGACTACATCGCCTTCCTCTCCACCCGGGACCTTCCGGCGGACCAGTACCACCACCGGATCCCGGCAATGGGGATCGTCCTGTCGCTCATCGCGCTCGGGATCGTGGCGTACGTCCGGAAGACCGGGCCGGCCAAGGTGCTCTGGTCCGCCGGCGCCACGGAGCTGACCCAGCCCCGGTCCCCTGAGGAGCGGCAGCTCGAGAACGTGGTCCAGGAGATGGCCATCGCATCGGGGACCTCGAGGCCGAAGATCTACCTGATCGAGGACCCGGACCCGAACGCCTTCGTGACCGGCACGGATCCGTCCAAGCCCCACCTCGCCGTGACCACCGGGCTCATCCAGATGCTCGACCGGGACGAGCTGCAGGGGGTCGTCGCGCACGAGATGGGGCACGTGAAGAACCTCGACATGCAGCTCATGACGATGGTCGCGGGGCTGGCCGGCGCCGTCGCGCTCATCGCGGACGGCCTCGGCCGGACCCTCCGGCACGGCCCCCGGGTCGTGAGCGGAGGGGGAGGCGGCCGGCGCGGGAAGGGCGGCAACCCGCTGATCATCGTCCTGCTCGTCCTGTGGATCCTGAGCTGGATCCTGGCCCCGCTGATCACCCGGCTGCTGGCGATGGGTATCAGCCGGAAGCGGGAGTACCTCGCCGACGCGATGGCCGCCCAGTTCACCCGGAACCCCCTCAGCCTGGCCTCGGCCCTGGACAAGATCGAGAAGGCGGGGGCGCCCACGCACGCGATCAAGGGGGGCGTCGCGCATCTGTGCATCGCCGACCCGCTGGGCCGGCGGGTGAACTCCAGCGGCAGCGGCGTCGCCGGCTTCTTTGCGACCCATCCGCCAATGTCGATGCGGGTATCCCGGCTCAAGGCGATGGCCTTCCAGGCCGAGAAGCGGTCGCGTGACCTTGCGCCCGAATGACAGTCCCCTCGTTGAGCCGCTGGGGGCAGGAACTTCGAGTCGACGGATGTCGCTGGCGAGTCGTCGCGCGGCTGGTCGCTGCATCGGGACCAGCCCCAAGCCCTTCCGACTCGATCCATGCGGGCCGGACGAATCGGCTGAGCAATGTCGCTGTCGAAGAACGCATTTGTGATGTCCGACGTTCTCCAGCGAGCCGCCACGAGCGTATGCATACGATCCTGCATTGAATCCCAAGAGTATGCAATTCAAGCATCACCTGATGCATACGACATAAACGAGCATTTTTACAGCAGTTACGGCAGCTCATCTGTAGTGGAACGTGCGCCAGCTCGAGACATCTGCCCTGGTACTCCACAATGACACAGAGATCGGTCGCGATCCTCGTCGGACCTGAGTACGAGGACCTCGAAGTCTGGTATCCAAAGCTCCGACTCGAGGCCGCCGGCTTCGCCGCACCACTCGTCGGTGCAGCGGGTGTCACGTTCAAGGGGAAGCACGGCTACCCTGCCCCGGTCGAGCTCTCGCTCGAGCAACTCGATCACGCCACTTTGGCTGGTGTGCTCGCGCCAGGCGGTTGGGCTCCGGACAAGATCCGCCGCGACCCCGTGGCGCTCGACCTCGTCCGGAAGGTGCACGAGCGGGGTGGATTGGTGGCCACGATCTGCCACGGTCCCTGGATCCTGATCAGCGCGGGAATCGTCCGTGGGCGCCGACTGACGTCGACGGTCGGGATCCGGGATGACCTCGTGAACGCGGGGGCGACCTGGGTGGACGAGCCAGTCGTCCAGGACGGGAACATCATCTCGAGCCGTGTCCCGAAGGATTTGCCGGCCTTCGGCGAGGCCATGGTCCGGTGGCTCACGGGGGCCTGATCGAGGCCGCCTGATCGGGTCGCCGGTTCGCCGGTCCGGCCCGGGTGGGGTTCCGCGGTCCCCGGCCGATACTGGGGACGTGCGCCCCCGTTCCCTTCTCCGCCAGATCGCTCAAGGCCTCGCGGCCCTGGTGCCATTGGCATCGATCGCGCCGCGGACCGCCGCCGCCCAGGTCGTCGCTGCCGGTCCCGGCCGCGTCAGTGCGGGAGTCGGTGCCCGCCTGGTCGTCCCCGTCCGGCTCCTGCTCGCCGAGGGGGGCGAGCGTCGGGTCATCGCCAGCAGTTCGCGGGAGGTCGAGATCGAGGTGCCGCTGCGCGCCGCCGCGAACCTCGAGTGGAACGTGACGGTGCGCCTTCCCATCGGCGTCGCACGACCGGGCCCGGTGATGGTCCAGCGAGAGGACGGCAGCTGGGTCGAGCTGCTCGAGGGAACGGACGTGCCGGTCACGACGCGGCGACCGGCGACGAATCCGGTCTCGGTGGCGGTTCGCGTGAGGGTCCCCGCGACGTCGCCGGAGATCGTCAGCCGTCTGGTGTTCGGGATCGTCCGCGCCGACGACTAGGCCGCTTCAGCCACCCTCGCCACCGAATCAGTCCGCGAGAGGCCGGCTTCCCATCGGCAGGACCGTTCAGGGCGCCGAGATCGTCACCTGCAGCGGGAGCGAATAGCTCCCCGGGGTGTCGAGCGTCCACTGGTACCGCGTACGCAGGTACAGGTTGACGGTCCCCGTCCCCGTGGCGGCGCCGGTGCCGACCGTGACCGCCGTCGTCGTCACGTTCGTGAAGGGCCCTCCGACTGAGGCGCCCCACTGGAGGTCGGTGTTCGGCTTGTTGGCGCGGGCGCCCGTACCCGTGGCGGTCCAGGTGGCCGCCGTCGAGCGGAACGTCAGGGTCCAGCTGCGGTTCGCCCGGACGGAGAGGGGCACGAGCACCGGGTTGGCGAATCCGTTGGCGAACTCGGTGCCGGTGGCGGTGCCGAGCGCGATGGTCGTGGACGGGATCGAGAGCCGGACCACGGTCGAGATCGTGAGGTTCATCCCGTAGTTCGTGGCACCGCCGACGACGCAACTGGCCTGGCCGGCGAGGTCGCAGTTGCCCTGCGCCCCGACGGACCGCGGTGTCGCCTGCGCGAGCAGGCCCGCGAGCACGAGGATCCCCGCGCGACGGATCTCACGGCTGGAAACGATGGCGCGCGGCCTCACGGCGTCGCCCTCACCGCCACGAACTGCCCTGACTTCCCGGACGCCGACTCCGCCCACAGGCCGATGATCGAGTCGTGCGAGATGCGCGCGACGTGCCGGCGCGCGTTGCCGCCGACGATCACGTCGAAGTCGATGTCGGACAGGCCGAGCACGCGGCCCGTGACGGGGCCTCCGCGCAGCGTCATCCCGCCGATGCCGTCGGGCTCCTGCCACGACAGCTGGCCACCGATGTCCCCCGACGACTGCGTCTGCACGACGAGGGACCCCGAGAGCGCGAGTGCGGGCGCGACCTGGTTGCCGGAGTACTCCCAGCTCCCGCGGACGTCTGCCACCTCGCCGCCGTTTCCGTCGCCGAGCGCGCAACCGGTCAGGCACGCCACGAGCGCCAGGACGCGTCCCCGGTGCATCACGAACCCCGCGGCGCGGGCGACTCGCGCGGTTCCTGGCGGCGCGGCTCTTCGCGCCGCGGCTCCTCGCGCCGCGGCTCCTCGCGCCGCGGCTCCTCGCGCCGCGGCTCCTCGCGCCGCGGCTCCGACTGGCGCTGGCCGCGCGGCGGCACGATGATCCGCACGTTCCGGCCGCGGAGCGGGACCACGAGCGAACGCTGCTCGCGCGGCGCCACCACGACCGTCATGCCTTCCTCCACGCGCAGCGGCTCGCCGACCTCCGAGAAGTCGAAGCGCGGCGCGTAGGAACCGGCCGGGATGTCCTCGAAGACGACGGTCGAGTCGTCGCGGTGGCGACCCATCCATTCGAAACCGGTGGCATCGCGCAGCATGACGCGCGCCCCCTTGAGCGAGACGGTCGGGGTGCGGCCGTCCTCGCCCGCCGTCGGGCGGAGCTCGAGCGCCACGGTGCCGGTGAGCAGCAGCGGGATGTCGAGGCGTTCGAGCGTGTCGACCGCGAGCAGCGGATGCGCGAGCAGCCCGAGCGGCAGGCTCCCCTGGTCGACGCGGACGCGCCCGCGCGCGCGCGCCGGCATCCGGTAGCGACCCTCGCGGTCGGTGACCACGCGCGCGTCGCCACGACGCAGCACGACGCCGCCGATGCCCGGCTCGCCCGGGTCTCGACGGCCGTTCCCGTCATGATCCGAGAAGACGACGCCTTCCGCGCCCGCGGGTCCCGCGGTGCGGAGGAGCGTGCGGACCGAGAGGCGCATCGCGGCGATCCACCCGGCCCGGCCGGCCGCGTCGCGGTAGTACGGGTTCCGCTCCGCGCTCAGCGCGAGGTCGAGCGCGCCGGGCAGCGCGACCCGCAGCTGCGTGCGCGCGACGAGGAAGCTCTGCAGGTCGCCGATGCGCTGGTACTGCAGCTCGGAATCGAGCTCGACCGGGTTGCGACCACGGCGCAGCGGGATGCCGCTCCAGCGCGCCGACGCGTTCCACGCATCGCCGGGCATCCCGACGCCCGCCTGCGTGAACTGGACCCCGGCCGACGCGTCGATCGCGCCGAAGCGCTCCAGCGCGCGCGACGCCGACACGCGCGCGCCCTGCTGCGCGGCCGTGGAGGTCACGCGCTGGCCGCTGAGGAGCTCGCTGCGGCGCAGCATCGCGCCGGTGGTGAATTCGCCCGAGAGCGCGAGCAGGCCGCGGCGCATCTCCCAACCGGCGGCGAGCTCGCGCGACCCCGATCCGAAGCCGCCGAGGTCACTGTCGGCGGCGCGCGCATCGAAGTCCGTGCCCTGCGCACGGAGCGTCCCCGACTGCTCGCTCGAGAAGGCGTAGCGCTGCCCGAGCGACCAGGACCGCATGTCGAGGCCGCGGAAGACGCCGTTGTCGTCGTGGGTGCGCGCGAAGGACGCGTCGAGCGACCACCGCTCGTTGAGCGTCCGGCCGGCCGCGAGCTCGAACTCCTCGGCGGCGCGCGCGAAGGCCTGCGTGCCGCCGGGCGCGTGCGTGTAGCGGACGGCGAGGCGGTCCTGCGGGCGCTCGTGCGCGACCGAGATCGCGGCGCCGGCCGACGCGTCGCCGAAGCTCGACCGGTAGCCGACGCTCCCGCCGAGCGACAGCGTGCGCCAGCGCGGCGCCGTGTAGTCCGCCTGGAAGGCGGTCAGTTCGCGACCGCGCGCGAAGCCGCCGCGCTCGGTGAGATAGGAGGCCGAGCCACCGATGCGACCGAAGTCCGCATCGCGCCAGACGCCGCCGCCGATGAGGGTGCCGGTCGTCCCGAGCTCCTGCATCGGCCGGCCCGCCACCGCCCGCATCTCCCAGTCGCCGCGCGTCGCATTGGCGCGGAGGCCTTCGCCGAAGACATTCACGCCGCTGAGGTCACCGAGCTGGACCAGCGCGCTCCCCGCCGCGACCTCCCAGCCGTCCCCGCTGAGCGACGCGGCGAACGGCGCCGCGAACGCGCCCACCGCGCTGAGCCCCTGCGCGACGATGCCGGACTGCCGCGCGCGCGGCAGCAGCCGCGCGCGCAGCATCACCGCCTCGGTCACCGGGCCCTCGAGCGTCGCGCCCGCGAAGCCGGCGCTGCCGTCGCTGCTGCTCGCCACCGCGACGATCGGCGTGAGCGTGACGCCGGTGAGCGTCGTGCGATTGGCGATGACGCGGAGCACGGTGCGCGACTGGGTGAGCGGCTCGGAGACGGGCGGCCAGCTGGCGTGCGCCGCGATGGAGACCGTGTAGTCGCCGATTCCGGCGGTGATCGGCACCTCGACCTGGACCGGGACCTCGACCGAGCCCGCGCGCGGCACGACGATGACCTTCCTCTCGCGCGGCGAGTGATGCCATCCCTCGGGAGCGCTCACGACCACCGTGAGCGCCTCGGGCGCATTGCCGTCGTTCACGAGACGGAAGGCGAACTCCACGTGGTCCCCGGCCTGCAGCGCGTTGACCTCGCGCATGCCGGTGATGCTCACCTGCCGCCGGAGCGGGACGCGCAGCGTCACCGGCTGGGCGATCGGCTGGAGCTCGCCCGAGCGGAACTCGACCTCGGCGACGTCGAGCTCGCCGGCGCGCACGTCCGCGGGAACACGGAGGGCGAGCACCAGCGAGCGGACCGTGCCGCCGGCTGGCGCGAGGATGCCGCTCCTCGGCCCGACGAGCGTCGCGCCGTTCAGCAGACGCACGACGTACGCGACCTCGGCGCGCGCGCGCATCTCCTCCGGCAGCGGCACCACCACGGTCACGATCGCGCGCGCCTCGCCGTCGATGACCAGCGGCGCGAGCCGCTTCACGTCGTCGGCGGCAGGAGCCGCCGAGAGCAGGACCGCCGCGAGGAGGCGGCGGATCACGGCGCGGTCACCACGAGCTGCATCTCGACGCGGAACTGCGTCGCCGCGGTCGGCGGCACGGTGGCCCAGTCGAGCACGTAGCGGAACTGGATCGTGTTCGACCACGGATCGTTGGTGCCGTTCACGACGACGGTGCGCGTCTCGACGAGCGCCATCGTCGTCGTGAGGTTGTTCCACCCCGCGAGGTCGCCGCGGCGCCATTGCAGGCCGGCCGACGCGAGCGTCCCGGTCGACGGGCAGGGGGCGAAGCAGCGCACGCTCACCGCCGTGACGCGCGGCGAGAAGGCCGGGAAGTTCAGCCAGGCATCGACGGTGAACGTCAGCGTCCCGAGCGTGATGAACCCGGCGTCGAAATCGGCCGGCTGCGTCCCGGTGACCGTGAACGGCAGCCCGGACACGGTGAGCCGCGTGCGCTGGAGGAACTGCGCCCGCGCCGGCGGCGCCCCGACCAGGAGCGCGACCGCGAGCGACCACCGGAGGAGCCGGCGGATCCGGGACGTGCCGAGCCTCACGGGACCTTGAACTCCACCTGCGCCGCGGTGATCTCGTCGCCGCCGAAGTCGATCATCACGAGCGCCACGTAGTCGCCGGACGGGAGGTCCGGCAGCGTGAGCCGCAGGTCACGCACCGCCTTCGGCGTGAGGTACGCCTCGAGCGACGTGACCGTGTGGAGCAGCTTGCCGTCGCGGTCCCGGATCTCGACGCGCGGCTGGAGCTTGAGGTGGTCGGTGCCGGTGTTCACGAAGCGCACGTCGGCCTGCCAGGCGCGCACGGAATCGGGCCTCTGTCCGCGGGCCACTTCCTTCGGGACCCACGCCTGCACGACGTCGGCCCACGCGAGCTCGCCGGCGCGCGTCGGCGCGGCGGGATGCACGTACACCTTCACGCCGGTGCGGATCTCGATCGTGAGGAACGAGCCCGGCTGCTCGCCCGCGGGACGCGGCGGCTGCACCGACTCGAACATCACGATGCTCCAGCAACCGGCGACGTCGGTGCCCGGCTCGTATGTGATGCGGACGTACTCCACCGCCCCGGGCTGCAGCTGGAAGTTCGTGGGGAAGGCCTTCACGCGGTCCTTGCAGGAGGACGCCAGCTGCCCGAGCGCGTAGAACGCGTTGCGCCCGAGCGAGTCACGCTCCCAATCGCCGATGGTGAGCCGGATCTGCTGCACGCGATCCTTCTCGTTGCGCACCGGCACGACCTGCGTGAGCGTGCCGCTGCGGGCACCGGCGAGGCTGAAGTGCAGCTCGAGTTCGTCGACCGCGACCTGCGCGGCCGCCGTCGCGGGCCCCGAGAGGAGGGCCGCGAAGGCGACGAGGACGAGCGCAATCGCTTGCGCCCGTCCTCGCCGCCTGCCATCGGCAGGACCCGCCGTCATCGTCCGGACGTCCCGGCGATGCATCCGTGGTTCACGGAGCCGTGAGGACGAAGGTCATCGCCAGCGTGTAGGTACCCGGGCGGTTCGCCGGATCCGAGTAGTCGGACGGCACCGTCGCCTGGAACTGGACGTTGACGTTGGTGCCGTTGCTCGCCGCACCGGAGCCGATCGTCGTCGCCGTGGTCGTGATGCCGGCATAGGCGCCGCCGTTCACCGAGTACTGCAGGGTCGTCGCTGCGCGGACGCCCGCGGCGGTGCCGGTGTAGGTCCAGTTCGCCGCGTTGGCGGCGAGCGTGAGGGTCCACGCCGCGTTGGCGCGGACGTTCACGTCACCGAAGGTGCCCGGGATCACGCTCGCGCCGCCGCTGATGTCCGTGAGGCTCGAACCGTCGAGGGAGATCGCGAGCGACGGGACCGCCATGCGCACGAGGCGCGGGATGGTGAGCGTCGCGGTGGGCTGCAGGTTGCAGGTGTTCTGCAGGGCGCAGACGGTCTGCGCCTCGGCCATCGCCGGCAGCGCGACGAGCGCGGCCACGGCGACGAACTTCGCGGTACGACGGAGCATGGGGGTTCCTCTAGCGAATGGATGTGTGGGGCCGCTGACCGCGAGCCCCGATTGGGCACGCACGCCGGACTTTGACGAGCCTTGGTTGTGCGAGTCACACAACGTGCTACGTCGCGGTCTCGGGCACCGAACAAGCAGGTGACAGGCCATTTGTCGCACCGGGACGTCCCGTTGTGACGGTCGCCCCCGGCGCAGCCGGTTGCTGCAGGCTCGCAACAGCTTGTGCGACATACACTTAAGTGGAGCATTCACCGCCACGAAAAACTTGAGCGGTGGCATCACGGAGTGACGCTGGCGCCACGCCCGGGCGGTTGCATCCACGCGCGCGTCACGCTCGCACGCTTGGCGATCTGCCTCGCGACTTGCGGAACGTCGCGATCCCGCTGCGGCATCGACCCGACGCGCTGTCCAGCATTCCCGGCTTTCCACACATAGATGCGGGGAATAGGTTCCCCCGCGCCGTCCGGCGGATGATCCGTCGGCGAACCCATCGCACCCAACCGCCCCGGCAATGGTCATCGGAGTCCCCGCGGAACGCGCACCGAACGAGCTTCGGGTCGCCCTGGTCCCTGAGAGCGTGGCGAAACTGGCCAAGGCCGGTGTCCAGTGCGTGATCGAGCGCGGAACCGGCCTGCGCGCCGGATTCACCGACGCATCCTATGAGAAGGCGGGCGCGACCCTCGGTGACGCAGGGGCCGCCCTCGCCGCGGACCTCGTCTGCAAGGTCCAGAAGCCGTCAGCCGACGAGGTCGCCCGGCTGCGGCAGGGCGCGCACCTCATCTCGCTGCTCCAGCCCTCCTCCAGTGCCGAGGCGATCGCGGCGTTGAATGGCCGGGGCGTCACGGCCTTCGCCCTCGAGCTCGTCCCGCGCATCACCCGCGCGCAGTCGATGGACGTCCTCTCGTCGCAGGCCACGGTCGCCGGCTACAAGGCGGTCCTGGTCGGCTCCTCGGCGATGGTGAAGTTCCTGCCGATGCTCACGACCGCGGCCGGCACGATCGCCCCGTCGAAGGTCTGCGTCCTGGGCGCCGGCGTGGCCGGCCTGATGGCGATCTCCACGGCGCGCCGACTCGGCGCGGTGGTCAGCGGGTTCGACATCCGCGCCGCGGCCGCCGAGCAGATCAAGTCGCTGGGTGCCTCGGTGGTGGCGGAGGCGCTGATCTCCGCCGAGGCGGAGACCGCCGGCGGCTACGCGAAGGAGCAGTCGGCGGAGCAGCAGAAGGCGATCCAGGACGCGCTCAAGGCGCACCTGGCCGGGATGGACCTCGTCGTCACGACCGCGCAGATCCCGGGTCGGGCGGCACCGCGCCTCATCTCCACCGAGACGATCCGCACGATGGCCCCGGGCTCGGTCATCGTGGACCTCGCGGCGGAGACGGGCGGCAACTGCGAGCCGACGAAGGCCGGCGAGACCGTGGACGTCAACGGCGTGAAGGTGATCGGGCCGGTCAACCTGGCGGCGACGATGCCGAACCACGCGTCGCAGATGCTGTCGCGGAACATCCTCACCTTCGTGCAGCACCTCCTGACCAAGGAGGGGACGCTGAACGTGGACCCGAAGGACGAGATCACGGGCGCGATGATCGTGACGGGGAAGTAGCGGCCGAAGGGCGCCCCGGCGGGGGCGGCACGGCGGGTCGGGAGGTGCCCAAACCCTCCCCGGGGGCGGGCTGTCCAAAACCCGGAAGCCCCCGGACCCGTACCGTCATCATCCCCGCACCGAGACGCGAACGATGAGACTCCTGATCGCCTCCCTTCTCGCCCCTGTCGCCCTCGCGGCGCAGGAACGCCAGGTCCTGACTGGCTCGACGGCGAGCATCTACAATCTTGCGGGCCAGGTCCGCCTCGAGGCCGGCACCGGCAACGACGTGACGGTGGACGTGAACCGCGGCGGCGCGGATGCGGCGAAGCTCGAGGTCCGCCTCCGCGGCGGCCAGCTCGTCGTCCGCTACCCGTCGGACCAGATCGTCTACCGCGGCGACGAGCGGAGCTGGCGTTCGTCCACCGAAGTCCGCGTCCGCGAGGACGGGACCTTCGGCGACGGCGACGACTGGATGCGCGGCCGGACGCGCGTGAAGAGCTCCGGCGACGGCCTCGAGGCGCACGCCGACCTCGTCGTGCGGGTGCCGAAGGGCAAGCGGGTCGAGGTGCACCTCGCCGTCGGGCGCGTCGAGGCGACGAACGTCGACGGCGACGTGATGATCGACGTGTACTCGGCCAGCATCCGCGCCGACGGGACCAAGGGGCGCCTGTCGATCGATGCGGGCTCGGGCTCGGTGGACGTGCGCAACGCGACGGGCGAGCTCGAGATCGACACCGGCTCGGGCGGCGCGACGCTGTCCGACCTCAACATGACGCGCGTGGTCGTCGAGACGGGCTCGGGCGGCGTCGAGGCGCGCAACGTGAAGGCCGACCGGATCTCGATCGACGTCGGCTCGGGCGGCATCCGCGTCGAGACGCTCACGACCGACGACCTCAAGGTCGACACCGGGTCGGGCAGCGTACGGCTCGAGCTCGGCAACGTGCCGAGCGCGACCGACATCGACACCGGCTCGGGCGGCGTGACGATCGCGCTCCCGGCCGACGCGAACGCGATGCTCGACATCGACACCGGCTCGGGCGGCATCTCGTCCGACTTCCCGGTCACGGCCGACAGCTTCCAGCGGCGCGAGCTGCGCGGGAAGATCGGCAATGGCGGCCCGATGATCCGCATCTCGACGGGTTCGGGCGGCGTCCGGCTCCAGAAGCGCTTCTAGCGTCCCGGCGGGGGCTCGCTACTGCGCGAGCCCCTGCCCCAGCTGGTCGATGATGAACGCGTAGCGGAAGGCGGCCTCCTTGAGGCGTTCGTAGCGCCCCGAGGAGCCGCCGTGTCCCGCGCCCATGTTCATCCGCAGCAGCAGCGGATTGTGGTCGGTCCGCATCGCGCGCAGCCGCGCGACCCACTTGGTCGGCTCGAAGTAGCCGACGCGGGAGTCGTTGAGCCCGCTCGTCACGAGCATCCGCGGGTACGCCTTCGCCTCGACGTTGTCGTACGGCGAGTACGAGAGCATGTAGCGGTACTCGTCGGGCTTGTTCGGGTTGCCCCACTGCTCCCACTCCTGCGCCGTGAGCGGGATGCTGGCGTCGAGCATCGTGTTGATCACGTCGACGAACGGCACGTCGGCCACGATCACCTTGAAGAGGTCGGGCCGCATGTTGGCGATCGCGCCCATCAGCAGGCCGCCGGCGCTGCCCCCGTTCGCGGCGAGGCGGTCGGCGCTCGTGTAGCGCTCGCGGACGAGGAAGTCGGCGACGTCGATGAAGTCGGTGAAGGTGTTCTTCTTGTGCATCATCTTCCCGTCATCGTACCACTGGCGTCCCATCTCCTGGCCGCCGCGCTATTGCGCGATCGAGTAGGTGATGTCGCGGTCGATGAGCGAGAAGCGGCCCGAGCTGAACGTGGGCTCGGTGGTCGCGCCGTACGAGCCGTAGGCGTAGAGCAGCAGCGGCGCTCGGCCGTCGCGGCGAAAGCCCTTCTTGTGCACGAGCGAGACCGGCACGCGCGTGCCGTCGCGCGCCGTCGCGTACAGGCGCTCCACCTCGTATCGCGAGGGATCGTAGCCGCCGAGCACCTCCTCGCGCTTGAGCTCGGTGCGCTGCCGCGAGTCCATCCCGTAGTCGTAGACGGTGCTCGGCGTGATCAGCGAGCTGTAGGTGAAGCGGAGCACCGAGGCCTCGTACTGCGGGTTCCAGCCGAGCGAGACGCCGTAGGCGGACTCGGGGAACGCGACGTCGTGCGTCGCGCCGCCCTCGAGCGCCGTGATGCGGAGGTGGCGCAGCCCGTCGCGCCGCTCCTGCACCACGATGTGCCGCCGGAACGGCATGATCCCCTCGATGAACGCGTCGTCGCGGTGCGGCAGCCAGTCGCGCCAGGCACCCGGGCCCGTGGAATCCTCGGGCGCGATCATCACCTTGAAGTTCCGCGCGCCCTCGTTGGTGACCATGTAGAAGACGCGCTCCCCCGCCTCGAGCTCGTACTCGATGCCGGGCCGGCGCGGCGCGATGGTGCGCAGCGGCGCCGTGGGGCGGTCGGCGGGGATCACGTGCCACTCGCTCGAGGTGAACGAGCCGCTGGAGATCATGATCCAGCGCCCATTGCGCGACCGCGAGAGGTTCACGTTGAAGAGCACGTCGGTGTCCTGGTAGACGCTGACGTCCTTCGCCCGCGGCTCGCCGAGCACGTGGCGCCAGACGCGGTCACCGCGCTTCGCCGAGTCGGGCGTCATGTAGAACAGGGTGCGGTTGTCGCTCGCCCACGCGAGGCCCCAGCTGAGCTTCTCGATGCGCTCATCGAGCCACTGCCCCGTGCGCAGGTCCTTCACGCGCAGGAAGAAGTCCTCGTAGCCGTTGGTGTCGACGAGCACGGCGAGCCGTTCGTGGTCGGGGCTGACCTCCATCCCGCCGAGCTGGTAGAACGCGTGTCCTTCGGCCTCGGCGTTCTGGTCGAAGTAGACCTCTTCGGGGGCGTCGAGCGACCCGCGCTTGCGGCAGAAGATCGGGTACGCCTTCCCACGCTCGGTGCGCGAGTAGTAGAACCAGCCGTCGCGCGGCACCGGGACCTGCGAGTCGTCCTCCTTGATCCGGCCCAGCATCTCGTCGTAGAGCTGCTGCTGCAGCTCCTTCGTGTGGGCGGTCATCGCGTCGGTGTACGCGTTCTCCGCCTCGAGGTACGGGATCGTCTCGGGGTCGTTGCGGTCCTTGAAGTACGCGTAGTCGTCCACACGGCGGTCGCCGTGGAGCGTGGTGACGACGGGGCGCTTCTTGGCGACGGGCGGGACGGGGAGCTGAGCGGATGCGGGAACGGACACGAGGGCGAGGAGGACGAGGAGGCGCATTCGGGGCGGCCTGATGCGGGAAGACTGCAAACTACAGGCGAGAGCGCTGAGCCGTGAGCTGTCCGCCGTGAGGTTGCTTCGCCTGCCGCGTTCGCGGCTCGCCGGGCGCAGTCGATCGCAGCACGAAGTAGGTTACCGGTCAGCCCACGGCTCATCGCTCACGTCTCACGCCTGCCGTCCCCTCGTCCATGTCCGCGTCCCCCGGCACGAGATTGCTCACGCTCTGGCGCCGCCTCTCCCCGTATCCGGGCGGCCAGTGGCTCTTCTCCATCCTGTTCGGCCGGATGGTCCCCTACTCCGGCTCGGTCGGCCCCCGCATCCGGCACCTCGAGCCCGGCCAGGCACGCGTCGAGATCCCCGACCGCCGATCGAACCGCCAGCACCTCGGCTCGGTCCACGCGATCGCGCTGATGAACGTGGCCGAGATGACGAGCGGCCTCGCGATGATGAGCGGGCTGCCGGACGGCGTGCGCGGGATCGTCACGAGTCTCTCGATGGAGTACTTCAAGAAGGCGCGCGGCACGATCACCGCCGTGAGCCGCGTCGAGGTGCCCACCGTGACCGCCGACCGCGACTTCGACGTCACCGCCGACGGCCTCGACCGCGACGGCGCCGTCGTCGCGCGCGGGACCATCCGCTGGCGGCTCGGACCGGTGCGCCCCAAGTGATCGAGACGCCCTTCACGCGGCAGGCGCACGTCGCGGTCCCGCTCATCTGCGGGCCGATGTACCCCTGCTCCAATCCCGAGCTCGTCGCCGCGGTGAGCGAAGCCGGCGGGCTCGGCATCGTGCAGCCGATCTCGCTCACCTACGTCCACGGCCACGATTTCCGCGAGGGACTCCGCTTCATCCGCTCGCTGACCGCGAAGCCGATCGGCTTCAACGCACTGATCGAGGGCAACAACAAGCTCTACCTCGAGCGGATGCGGCGCTGGATCGACATCGCCCTCGAGGAAGGCGTGCGCTTCTTCCTCACGTCGCTCGGCAACCCGAAGTGGGTGTGCGAGCGCGTGCACGCCGCGGGTGGCGTCGTCTATCACGACGTCACCGAGCGGAAGTGGGCACAGAAGGGGGCCGATGCCGGCGTCGATGGACTGATCGCGGTGAACGCGCGCGCCGGCGGGCACGCCGGCCGCCTCTCGCCCGAGAAGCTCCTCGAGGAGCTCGCGCCCTTCGGCCTCCCCGTCGTCTCCGCAGGCGGCGTCGGCACGCCGGCGGAGTTCACGCGCCACCTGCGCCTGGGCTACGCTGCGGTGCAGCTTGGCACGCGCTTCATCGCGACGCCCGAGTGCTCGGCGAGCGACGCCTACAAGCAGGCGATCGTGGACGCGGACGAGGACGACATCGTGATGACCGAGCGGCTCACGGGCGTCCCGGTGGCCGTGATCAGGAACGAGTACATCATGCGGCTCGGCACGACGGCCGGCTGGTTCGCGCGCTGGATGCTGCGCGGTCGGCGCACCAAGCACTGGATGCGCACGTGGTACGCGCTCAACTCGGTGCGGCGGCTGAAGAAGTCGCTGCGCTCGGAGGACGTGCGGCGCGACTACTGGCAGGCGGGCAAGTCGGTCGCCGGCATCCACGACATCCGGCCCGCGGGCCAGATCGTGCGCGAGTTCGCGGCGGCGCTCGACTGAGCGCGGCGCGGCGCGCGGCCTAGGGCCGCACCGGCACCGGGACGGGCGGCGCCGCCGCGTCCGCCGACGCGGCGCCCACGCGGAGCGGCGCCATCGCGACGACATGATTCGCGTTCGGCCACCAGCGGTGCACGAGCACCGTGACCTCGCCCGGCTGCACGGTGACGGTGCCGAGCGAGTAGGCCTCGCCGTCGCGCGTCACCTCGACGACGTGCTCGCCGACCGGCAGGCGCATCCGTGCGACGGTCACACGGTCGGGCAGCAGCTGCCAGGCGCGCAGGTCCGGCTGGTCGAGCACCTGCGACCCGACGTGGATCGCGAGCAGCCCGATGCCCGCGAGAATGAGCCCGGCGGCGGCCCACCCCTTCCCCTTGCCGTCGTCGTCCTCGTCCTTCTTGCTCCCCTTCTCGCCCTTCCCGCCGTTCGAGTCGTCGTCCTCGTCGCTCGCCATCACGTCGCCGGCGGCCTTGAAGGCGCCGCCCGCGGCACGCGCGCTGACGTCGCGCACGGCGGAGCGCGCGATCGCGCGGGCGATGCGGCCCGGCTGCTCGCGCTCGAAGTCGGCGCGTACCGCGTCGCTCACGCTCACGCCCACCGCGCCGGCGACGACGACCCCGGAATCGAGCGTGGCGCGCGCACCCATCACGCCGGTGCCCGCCGCCGCATTCACCGGCGCCATCACCGGCCAGCGCAGGCTCACGTTGCGGTAGTGCTCGGCGCGCCAGTCGCGCTCGACGCCGCGCCGCGCGTCGACGCGGCGGTAGGTGTCGAGGCTGACCGTGCCCTCGCGGCTCTCGAGCGCCGTGACCTCGTCGTCGTTCACCCAGAAGTCGAGCGCCGCCGGCTCGGGGCGCGCGACGAAGCCATCCTCGATCAGGATCACGACGTCACCGTGCGCCGCGTCGGGCGGGAGCGTGTCGCCGGGCAGCTGCCCGTCGAGCAGGACCGCGGCGTTCCGGTAGGCGACGTCGGCGTCGTTGCGCTCGCCGGCGACCTCGAACATCACGCCGGAGACGTACCGCATCACGCCCATGTAGCGCGCGCCGGGGTTGTTGCTCGCGTCGCTCGCGAGCAGCATGCCCATGCGGCGCGCCTCGACCGCCGCCTCCAGCCGCTCGTTGCGCGCGAGCCAGTTGAGCCCGCCGTAATACGGGATGAAGAGCCGCTCAGCCGGTCCGACGGTGTACGGCAGCGCGCCATCGCCGGTCACGAGCGATTGGGCGCCGTCCGAGAGGCGCTTGGTGTGGCGGTCGTACGCGATCTGCCAGGCACGGTCGAGCGTGCGCGTGCCGAGCTCGTTCTGCCCGGCGTGCACGGCGATCAGGCCCTTGTAGAGGTTGCGCAGCAGCGCATCGGCCGGCGCGACGTCGCGGTCCTTCATCGACTCGAGCGCGCTGCCGAACTGGCCCGCGACGAGCTGCGCCCGCAGCTGGTTCTCGTACGGGATCCCGCCCGGGCCGGCGCGCCAGCTCTGGCCCGCCGACGCGCAGCCCTGCGCCGCGAGGGCGGCGAGGAGCAGCGTGAGGACGCGGCGCGCGGTCATGGTGGGCGGGAGGGCGGCGTGGTGGGAGGGGTCCGGCGGTCCGTCAGGGACGGTGGCATGCGCGAGGGAGTGCGTGCGATGCGGATGCCTTAGCGGGGAGGGCCATCGTCTCCCATCGCACACCGCACGCTCCCGGACGCCATCAGCGCGTCTGCTTCTCGAGCACCAGGATCCGCTGCTGCGCCATCGCGACCGCCTCGGCCATCTTCGCGTTCGCCTCGCCCTGGGCCTTGATCCGCTCGAGGTCGAGCGAGAGCAGGAAGCGCTGGTAGCGCATCAGGGCCTCCTGCGGGCGGAGCTGGAGGTCGAGCAGGCGCGCGGCCTTGTACTGCACCTCGGCGTTCTCGGGGTCGAGCACGCTCGCGCGGTCGTAGCGGTTGAGCGCGCCGCTCAGGTCATTGCTGGCGACGAGGTCGTCGCCCTCGCGGACGAGCGCGTTCGCGGCGGCCTTCCCCTGGGCGGCCGCCGTCGCGTCCTGGGTGCGGCTCGCCACGAGGATCCCCTGCGGGCCGCGGCGCGAGAGCACGGCGGTGCGGCCACCGTCGAGCTGCACCATCACGAACTCGCCGACCTTGTCCTTCGGCGCGGCGTGCGAGCGGGCCGGCACGAGCACGGCGTCGCCGCCGGCGCGGCGCACGCTCCACGCGACCGGCGCCGTGCGCGTCGCGGCGTAGAGCTGGTCCTCGTTCATGCCGATGACGACCTCGCCGCGCGCGATCGCCTCGCGCACCTCGGCGCTCGCCCCGGCGATCGCGAGGGCGTAGATCGAGTCGACGCTCGCGCGCGCCTCGTCCCGCTCGGCCGCGATCGCCGGCGCCGCCTCGGCGGCGTTGGCGGCCTGGACCTGGTCGCCGTTCTGCATGATCGGGGTCTCGTTGATGCGCTGCGGGTACGGCGCGCAGGCGGCGAGCGCGAAGAGCGCGCTGGCGGAGAGGTAGGTCGTGGGGCGCAGCATGATGACCTCGGCGGCGGTGCGGGACGTGGCGGATGGCAGCGAGAGACGGGGGAGGCGGCGCTTCCTCATGGGGTCAGACGCCTCCGCTGGATGTACTTCTTGATCTTGTGCTGGCCGACCCAGACCTTCGCGTTGCTCTCGAGGTCGATGAGGGTCGCGTCGATCTGGTAGTACACGATCTTCTCGCGCCCTTCCGAGTCCTGGATCGCCTGGACGTCGCCCTGCAGCATGAAGCGGGCGCCCTGCTCGCGGGCCATTCGCGCGCGGGTCTCGGCCGACGCGTTCACCTGCTGGTCGGCACGCTCATCGCGCACTTCCTGGCGCTCCTCGGCGCTCGCGACGACGCGCACCGCGCCGCTCTGGATGTAGGCACGCTCGAGGTCGCGGACGAAAGTCCCCACCGCGATGTGCTCCATCGTGCGGTTGCGGAACTCGCCGACGATGACGGTCGGCGACTGGCCGCTGTTCGCGGCGGCCCAGTCACGGGCCCAGGTCGCGCCGAGCGATTGGCCGATCAGTTCGTTCGCGACGAGACGCGAGTCGGTGTCGTTCCAGCGGCCCGAGAGGTCGGTGACGCTGTTCGGATCGACGCGGCTCACGCGCTTGAGGCCGCAGGCCGAGAGGGCGAGGGCGGAGAGGGAGAGGACGAGAGTGCGGCGGAGCATCGGAGCCTCGGGAGGCGGGAGGGTTCGACAGTGTCCAAGGCATTACGGGTGCCAGAGCAATCGTGTTTCGTAAGTCGTTGGACGGCAATACCTTGAAAGTTGGACAGCGAACGATGTGTCTCGGAATTCGGACACGGGTCGCGACTGGTGTCGTTTTACGACTCGCGCTTTCCACTGAGCGCGCTCATCCCGAGGGAATGTGAGGCGCGTGCTCCGGTGGGCGCGCTCGACAGAACATAGATTCTGTGGCGCGCGCAGTCCCTCTCAGCTCCCCTCCCACATCTCCCCTCTGCCTTTCCAATGGCTGCCGACATCATCGATTACCGCATCGTAGGCGACGACATGCAGGGCGTGATCATCACCCTCGATCCCGGCGAGGCCGTGATGGCCGAGGCGGGTGCGATGATGTACATGGAGGACGGCATCCAGATGGCGACGACGCTCGACCCCAACAATCAGGCGGGCGGGCTGTTCGGGAAGCTGCTCGGGGCCGGCAAGCGCATCCTCGCCGGCGAGTCCTTCTTCATCACGATGTTCGGCAACGGCGCGCCGCAGCGGCGCGACGTCGCCTTCGCGACACCGACGCCGGGCAAGATCTTCGTCGCCGACCTCAAGCAGTGGGGCGGCGAGATGATCGCGCAGAAGGACGCCTTCCTCTGCGCCGCGCGCGGCCTCGACCTCGACATCGCGTTCACCAAGCGCCTCGGCGCGGGCTTCTTCGGCGGCGAAGGGTTCATCCTCCAGCGGCTGCGCGGCGACGGGCTCGCGTTCCTCTCCGCGTCGGGCACGTTGATCGAGCGCGACCTGCGCCCGGGCGAGGTGCTGCGCGTCGACACCGGCTGCCTCGTCGCCTTCCAGAGCGGCGTGGACTACGACATCGAGATGGTGAAGGGCGTGAAGAACATCCTGTTCGGCGGCGAAGGGATGTTCTATGTGAAGCTGCAGGGCCCGGGACGTGTGATCCTGCAGACCCTGCCCTTCTCGCGGCTCGCGTCGCGCGTCATCGCGCACGCGCCGGCGATGCAGCGGCAGGGCTCGGCTGCCGGCAGCATCATCGGCGGGATCCTCGGCGGGGACAACGGCTGATGGCGCGCGCCTCCGGCGCCCCGGCGGACGGCGGCCCCCCGCTCCGCTTCCCGCCGGCGGTGACCGGCGTGATCTCGGCCGTCGCGCTCGCGGCCGCGCTCTGGGTGGGTGCGCGGCCGATCGGGTCCGTGCCGCCACTCGGCCGGCTGCTCGATCCGGCGCACGGCGTGTGGGCCGCGGCCCGCTCCGCCGAGTTGCCGCGCGAGCAGACGCTGTCGCTGGACGGACTGCGCGCGCCGGTGGACGTGCGCTACGACGACCGCGGCGTACCGCACCTGTTCGCGCGCAATGAACTCGACCTCGCGCGCGCGCTCGGGTGGGTGCACGCGCGCGACCGCCTCTTCCAGATGGAGCTCACGGCGCGCAAGGTCGAGGGCACGCTGAGCGAGCTCGCCGGCCGGCGCGCGCTGCCGCTCGACCGCCAGTCGCGCGAGCGCGGGCGCGCGCAGGCGGGGGCGATGCGCCGGACCGCGCTCGCGCCCGATTCGCCGGCGCGCGGCCTCATCGGGGCCTACGTCGAGGGGATCAACCAGTGGG
>CAZIDS010000018.1:0-18670 GCA_964537945.1 uncultured Gemmatimonas sp.
CTTCTCGCGGAGCTGCTTCGCGTACTCGCTCACCTTCCGGCGGCGGGCCGTGTTCTGGCCGTGCATGCCGGGGGCATACGGGCGCCGCTCCACCGGGCACTTCTCGGTGAAGCACTTGGTGCCCTTGAGGAAGAGCTTCGTACCTTCACGCCGGCACTGCCGGCAGCTGGGACCGGTATAACGCATTGCTTAGACCCTCCGGCGCTTCGGCGGCCGGCAGCCGTTATGCGGGATCGGCGTGACGTCCTTGATGGACTTGACCTGGAGACCGGCGGCGGCGAGCGCCTGGATCGCGGACTCCCGGCCCGAGCCGGGCCCCTGGACCTTCACATGGACGCGGCGCACCCCGAGGCTGAGCGCCTCGCGCGCGCACTGCTCGGCCGCGACGGTCGCGGCGAACGGCGTCGACTTCTTCGACCCCTTGAACCCGGCCTTCCCGGCCGAGCCCCACGACACGGCGTTGCCGTGCGCGTCGGTGATCGTGATCAGCGTGTTGTTGAAGGTCGCATTGACGTGCGCGACGCCCTCGGCGTCGACGACCTTCTTCGTCTTCTTCCCGATCGCCATTACTTGGTCACCTTCTTCTTGCCCGCGATCGCGCGGCGCGGCCCCTTCTTCGTGCGGGCGTTCGTGTGCGTGCGCTGGCCGCGCACCGGCAGGTTCCGGCGATGCCGGATCCCGCGGTACGAACCGATGTCCATCAGGCGCTTCACGTTCATCGCGATCTCGGTGCGCAACGCGCCCTCGACGCGGTACATCTTCTCGATCTCCTGACGGAGCTTGTTCACGTCAGCGTCGGAGAGGTCGCGGATGCGCAGCTCGGCGTTCACGCCGGTCGCCGCGAGGATGCGCCGGGCCAGCACGCGCCCGATGCCGTAGATGTAGGTCAGGCCGATCTCGACCTTCTTGTCGCGCGGGAGATCCACGCCGGAAATACGTGCCATGATCGCTTAACCCTGCCGCTGCTTGTGCTTGGGATTGCGCTTGCAGATGATCCGCGTCACACCCGCACGCTTGACCACCTTGCAGTTCTCGCAAATCGGCTTGACGCTGCTGCGAACTTTCACGGGGACTCCAGAAGGGCCGACGGAACGGAAGTGCTTGCCACGCCCGATTTTCGGGCAGACACGCAGAATAGCCGGACGACCCCCTTGACACAAGGGGCGCGCTGACGTGTACGGCTATGTCGCGAGTTTGCGGTCCGCGCCCTATCCGCCCAGGGCCGCGAGCACCTTCTCCAGCGCCTCCGCCGGCGCAGCCGCCGCCGTAACTGCCCGTCCCAGAACGAGATAGCTCGCCCCGTCCGCCGCCGCACGCTCCGGCGTCACCACCCGAGACTGGTCATGCGTCGCTCCGCCCTCCAGCCGGATCCCCGGCACGAGCGGGCGGAGCCCCGGGTAGCTCGACCGCACCGAAGCGACCTCGAGGCCCGAACACACGACGCCGTGTGCGCGCGCCGCCTGCGCCACCGCGGCGAGCCGCGTCACCTCGGCGCCCATCTCCTCCACCTCGCGCCCGAGCGCCACGCCGAGCGCCCGCGCATCGAAGCTCGTCAACACCGTCACGACGAGGATCCCGGTGCGCTCGCCCGCGCCCTCGACCGCCGCCTCGACCATCGCCGCGCCACCGTAGCCGTGCACCGTGAGCAGCGAGACGCCCATCGCCGCGGCGCTGCGCGCCGCGCCTTTCACGGTATTCGGGATGTCGTGGAACTTGAGGTCGAGGAACACCCGCTTGCCCTCGCGCTGCAGCCACTCGACGACGCGCGGCCCCTCGGCCGTGTAGAGCTCGAGGCCGACCTTCACGTAGTCGGCGCGGGGGCCGAGCCGGCCGACGAGCGCGCGCGCCGCCTCGAGCGTCGGTACGTCGAGCGCGATGATCGGCTGGGCGCGCAGCGCAGGCCGCGGCGCCGGGCGCGGCGCGCTCACGCGGGCCACTCCAGCGTGCCGATGAGGTCGGCGAGCCGCGCCACGCCGTGCGCGGCGCACCACTGCTCGAGCTTCCGCACGATCCGCGCGGGGAGCTTCGGGTCGGCGAGCGCCGCGGTGCCGATGGCGACCGCGCTCGCGCCCGCGATCACGTATTGCAGCACGTCCTCGGCGCGCTGCACACCGCCTGCGCCGATCACCGGCACCGGCACCGCCTGCCGCACGCGGTGCACGGCGAGTACGCCGACGGCCAGGAGCCCGGGGCCGCTGACGCCGCCCGAGCCGAAGCCGAGCACCGGCTTCCGGCGCTCGACGTCCACGATGAGGCCGGGGATCGTGTTTATCACGGTGATCCCGTCGGCGCCGTGGTCCACGGCGATCCGCGCCGCGTCGCCGATCCGCGGGAGCGTGGGCGAGAGCTTCACGAAGAGCGGCTTCTTCGTCGCCGCGCGCGCGCCGCGCACGACGTCGGCGAGGGCCGCGGGATCGGCGCCGAACTCCATGCCGCCCTGCTTCACGTTCGGGCAGCTCACGTTGAGCTCGAAGCCCTGGAAGCCGACGGCCGCGTCCATCCGCGCGACGACGCCGCCGAAATCGGGCGCCTCGCGCCCGACGACGTTCACGAGCACGCGCGGCGCGCGGACGTGCTCGGCGATCCACGGCAGGTCCTCGGCGAGCACGCGCTCGACGCCGGGATTGGCCAGGCCGACGGCGTTGATCATCCCGCCGCCGAAGTCGCTCACGCGCGGCGCGGGCGCCCCCTTCCGTTCCTCGAGGCTGACCGCCTTCGTCACGAAGCCGCCGAGCTCCTCGAGCGGCATCACGCCGGCGAGCTCGCGGCCGTAGGCCGCCGTGCCCGCGGCGAGGAGGACGGGATTCTGCAGCTCGAGTCCGGCGAGCGGGACCGCGAGCCGGACGCTCATCGCTGCGACGCGCGCATGCGGCGCTCGTAGTGCTGCAGGTACTCGAGCGCGGCGTCGGCGATCGCCTTCGCGGCGTCGACCTGTCCCTTCTCTCCCGACATCCACTTCGCGTCGTCGGGGTTCGAGCCGAAGCCGATCTCGACGAGGATCGCCGGCATGTAGGCGCGCGCGAGGACGGCGAAGCCGGCCTGCTTGACGCCGCGGTTCGTCCCGGGGTGCGCACTGGCGAGCTTCCCCTGGACGACGGTCGCGAACTCGCTCGACTCGCGCAGGTGCTCGTTGCGCGCGAGGTCGTTCATGATGAACGCGAGCGCGTCGCCGTCCTGCGGGGCCGGCGCCTCGGTCTCGAACCGGACGACGTCGTTCTCCATCGCCGCGACGTGCCGCTCGTCCTCGGTGCGCGCGGTCGAGAGGAAGTAGGTCTCGAAGCCGCGCGCCGCCGTGGGGTTCTTCCACGCCGGGTTCGCGGAGTTGACGTGCACCGAGACGAACACGTCGCCCTTCGCGCGGTTTGCGATCGGGCCGCGGTCGTCGCGCGCGATGAGGGTGTCGGCGGTGCGGGTCATCACGACGCGGAAGCCGCGCGCGAGCAGCTCGGTGCGGAGCCGCTTGGCGACCTCGAGCGTGATCCGCGCCTCGCTGAGGGCGCGCCCGTTCACGACGGCGCCGCGCATGCCGGGATCGCGGCCGCCGTGGCCGGCGTCGACGACGACGGTGTAGCGGCGCGAGAGGCCCGGCGGCACCGGCACCTCGCTCGCGTCGTCGGAGGCCGCGGGCGGCGCATCGACCGGCTCGGCGTCGGGGCGGGCGGGGATCGGGTTGCTCGCGACGACGGCGGTGTTCGGCACGGCGCCGGGCGCGACCGGCATCGCGCGGCGGGCGATCCCCTGGAAGAGGCGGACCTCGCTGCGCTCGCGATCCCAGATGATGCCGATGCCGAAGCGCGGGATGATCTCGCTGAAGAGCTGCAGCGTGACGTACGGCGCGCCGGCGATGAGGCGCGTCGGCTCGATGAGCGGCAGCGCGAACCCGTTGTAGCCGGCGAAGGGCACGCCGTCGCGGAGCTCGAGGGTGGCGCCGTAGAGGCCGAGCCTCCACTGCCCCGCCCCGACACTGTCGAGCGAGCCGCCGAGGAGGCGGGCCATGACGTCGGCGTTCACCATCCCGCCGGCGGCGGTCGGCTCGAGGCGGACGACGGTGTCGCCCGCGACGCCCCGCACGCGGATGATGTCGCCCGGCGGCGCGGCGAAGGCGACGCCCGCGGCGCCGGCGAGGCAGGCGATGGCGAGGGCGCGGCGCATCAGCGGGTCCGCAGCGCGCGCTGCATCTCGCGCGCGTCGTCGCGTTCCTTGAGGTCGGCGCGCTTGTCGTGGAGCTTCTTGCCCCGCGCCAGCCCGATCCGGACCTTCGCGCGCCCGTGCTTGAAGTAGAGTTCCAGCGCCACCAGCGTGAGCCCCTTCCGTTCGACCGCCCCGATCATGTGCCGCAGCTCCTTCTGGTGGAGCAGCAGCTTCCGCGTCCGGGTCGGGTCGTGGTTGTAGATGTTGCCGTTGTCGTAGGGGGCGATGTGTGCGTTCAGCAGCCACGCCTCGCCGTCCTTGAGCACCGCATAGGCGTCACCGACCTGCGCCCGGCCCGCCCGCAGCGACTTCACCTCGGTCCCGGTCAGCACGATGCCGGCCTCCCACGTCTCGAAGATCTCGTAGTCGTGTTTGGCCCGCTTGTTCCGTGCGACGGAGACGATGGAGTCGTCGGGCGTGGGCTTCGGCATCGCCGTGAAGAATGACGACTCAGCGTTGACTTGGGTATCCGGTGCCGGATACCTTTCCCGGCTCGCCGAAGTGGTGGAATTGGTAGACGCGCTGCGTTCAGGGCGCAGTGGGCGTAAGCCCGTGGGGGTTCGAGTCCCCCCTTCGGCATCGACACGGGGGGCGCCGTCACCGGCGCCCCCCGTCGTCGTTCCGGCTCAGCCGCGATCGCGCAGGACGGAGGGCTTCACGTCCTCGGGGAGCGTCGCCTCGCCGAAGGCGGCGCGCAGGAGGTCGGCGGCCTCGTCGGCGTACTTCTGCAGCAGTTCGATCGCGTAGGCCAGCGGCGCGCCCGCCGTGCGCGCGCCGTCGCTCGCGAACGCGAGCAGGCAGCGCCCGAGCCGGTCCGGGGCCTGCAGGCTCCCACCGCGCGCGAGCATCGCCTCGCGGTACGCCAGCAACCGCTCGTTGAACTGCCGCTCGGCCAGGTCGCGCAGGTCGGTCGCGATCTGCGGGTCGTCCTCGAGCCGCTGCAGGTACGCGTGCGTCAGGTCGGCGGCGGTGCGGTCGTCGAGCGCGTCGCGCTGCGCGACGATCAGTCCGAGTGCGGCGCGCGCGTAGCGCAGTTCCCAGCGCGCGTGGTCGACGTCGCCGTTCGCGGCCGCGTCGGCCAGCCACTGCACATCGGCGGCATCGGGCTCGCGCCGGAGCCCGTCGATCACCGCGCGCGTGCGCCGCTCGCGCTCACGCGTCTCGCGCCACCCCGAGCCGAACGGGAGCGGCACGCGCCGGCGCTCAGGCCTGCAGGACGGGGAGCCCGACCCGCTCGCGGACCTGCGGCTCCGCGTGCAGCAGGTCGGAGAGCAGCACGCCCTCGAGCACCTCGTCGATCCGGCGCTGCAGCATCATCCAGACCGGCCGGATGCTGCAGTCGCACGACTGCGCGCAGCGCTCGGAGTCGAGCGGATGCGTCTCGCAGTGCAGGTCGAAGGTGACGAGCTCGGCGGCGGTGATGATCTCGCGGACCGTGATCTCCCCCGACGAGCGGGACAGGGCGTAGCCGCCCTTCGCGCCGCGGGTGCTCTGGACGATCCCCGCGCGCCGGAGCCGGAGCAGGATCTGCTCGACATAGTCGCCCGGCAGCTTCTCGCGCGCGGCGATGTCGCGGCCGGTGACCGGCCCCTCGTCCGCGCGGCGCGCGAGGTGGAGCGCGCAGATGACGCCGTACTCGGCCCAGGTGGTGATCCGCATCGCCTTCAAGATGCCCCGGCACCGCCCATCGGGACAAGTGCGCTCGGGACTACTTGCCCTCGCCAGGCACGCCGGGCTCGGTCAGGCGCCGGAGGTCGAGGACCTCGCGCGCCTCGGCCTCGGTGAGCACGCCCTCGCGGATGACGAGTTCGCGCACCGGCACGCCCTCGGCCACGGACCGCTTCGTCAGGGCCGCGGCGGCGGCATAGCCGATGCGGGGCGCGAGCGCGGTCGCCAGCGCGGCGGAGCGCTCCACCCAGTAGGCGAGCATCGCCGGGTTCGCCTCGATGCCCTGCACGCACTTCTCGGCGAGGATGCCGCAGGCGTTCCCGAGGACCTCGAGCTCGAGCACGAGGTTGTGCGCGATCACGGGCATCATGACGTTGAGCTCGAGCTGCCCGTGCTCGGCCGCGGCGGCGATCGTCGCATCGTGCCCGATCACCTGGAAGACGACCTGGTTCACCATCTCCGGGATGCTCGGATTCACCTTGCCCGGCATGATGCTCGAGCCCGGCTGCACCGGCGGGAGGATCAGCTCGTCGAGGCCGGTGCGCGGACCGCTCGCGAGCAGGCGGAGGTCGCTCGCGACCTTGCCGACGTCGAGCGCGAGCGTGCGCCAGGCCGCGCTCAGACCGGCGGCATCCCCCATCGACTGCATGAGCTGCACGCGATCGTCGCCGGCGCGCAGCGGCAGCTGCGTGAGCACGCGCAGCTCCTCGACGACGCGCCCGGCGTACACCGGTTCGGCGTTCACGCCCGTGCCGACCGCCGTCCCGCCGATGCCGAGGTCGAGGAGGTAGTCCGCGGCTTCGCGCACGCGGCGCACGCCGCGCTCGAGCGATCCCGCCCATCCCGCGAACTCCTGGCCGAGCCGGATCGGCATCGCGTCCTGCAGGTGCGTCCGGCCCGCCTTCACGAGGCCGTCGAACGCCGCGGCGCGCTGGCGCAGCGCGGCGACCAGCGCCTCCACGCCCGTGAGCGCGGGGGTGAGCGCCTCGAGCGCCGCGAGGCGGATCGCGGTCGGGATCACGTCGTTGGTGGACTGCGCCATGTTGACGTGGTCATTCGGGTGCACGGGCACGTAGGCGCCGCGCGCGCCGCCGAGCGACACGTTGGCGAGGTTCGCGAGGACCTCGTTCACGTTCATGTTCATCGACGTCCCGGCACCGGCCTGGAAGACGTCGACGACGAACTGGTCGCGGTGCGCGCCGCCGAGGAGCACATCGGCGGCGGCGACGATGGCGTCGGCGCGGCGCGCGTCGAGCCTTCCCGTCCCCCGATGCACCGACGCCGCCGCGCGCTCGATGCGCACGACGGCGTCGACGAATCGCGGATGCGGCCGGAGCCCGCTGACGGGGAAGTTCGCGACGGCCCGCGCCGTCTGCGCCCCGTACCACGCCTCCTCGGGGACCTCGACCGCGCCGAGCGGGTCGTGCTCCACCCGGCTGCGGGGACTCACTTGGCGCGGATCGTCGGCAGCGTGCCCGGATCGTACTCGAGCAGCGGCTGTCCGTACGACGAGATGATCGAGAGCGTTGTCCGCGAGTCCACGTCCACCTGGTTGTGCCGGACGCGGATGGCGCGCGTGCTGCGATCGCCGCCGACGGAGTTGCGCCAGCCGGTGAGGTAGCCGGAAGGGATCGTGGCGCCGCCGTCGTCGTTGAAGGAGCAGAAGACCTGCTCGTTCTGCGCCGTGGTGGCGCTCGCGTTCCGGTAGCGCAGCGAGAAGGTCATCTGCGAGCCGGGCGAGGTCGCGGCAGTCCACGTGAGGTCGATGCCGACATCCTCGGCCGGCACCGGGATCGCGCCGTGCGTGAACGGCTCGGCCGTGCGCACCGAGACGGCGGACTGCGGGAAGCCGTTCGGGTGGCCGGGCACGGTGATCTCGAGCGTGTCGCCGGGCGTGAACGGGATGCCGTTCGTCCGCAGCGGCGCGTAGACGCGGATCGAGGTGGACGGGAGCGGCGCGAGCGTGTCGATGCGGGTGCCGACGTACGTGAACAGGTAGTTGCCGGCGTTCAGCGTGAGCAGCCCGCTGTTGACCTGCACGATCGGCGAGTAGGGGAGCAGCACGCACGTGTCGCCGATGAACGGCTCGTACGAGAGGTCCGTCTGGTCGTAGAAGGCGGCTTCGGGAGCGAGCACATACCCGCCGCCGCCGTCGCTCCACGCGGGCGCGGCGATCGTGCCGAAGCGGCCATTGGGACGCTCGAGCCCCTCGATGCAGGCCCCGGCGAGCAGGGCGATGGCGAGGACGGCGGGAAGTCGGAGTCGCATGGGAGTCCGGATTGAGGCGGGGGTGGTCTGCATCAAGATAACTACCCCGGTGGCGCCGAAGATTGCCACGGTCGCGGGCCCCCGGGCTGGCGTGGCGTCAGCCCGGGCCGCGGCCGATGACGCGCGCGCCGCCGTTGAGGAACGGGTTCGACGCGAGTTCGTCGGCGATCGTGGTGCTCGGCCCGTGGCCGGGATGCACCGCGAGCGCGGGCGGCAGCGTCGCGAGGCGCGCGAGGGAGGCATCCATCGCGTCCGGGTCGCATCCCGGCAGGTCGGTGCGCCCGATCGAGCCGGCGAACAGCAGGTCGCCGCCGAAGACGCGCTCGTTCCCGATGAAGGCGACGTGCCCTGGCGCGTGTCCCGGCAGGTGCCAGACGGTGAAGCGCTCGCCCGCGAACTCGAGCACCTGCCCTTCCGCCAGCGCCTGGTCCGCGGGCGCGGGCTGCTCGAATGGGAGCCCCCACACGGCCGCGGCGCGCGCGCCGTTCGCGTACATCGTGCGGTCGGCCGGATGGAGATGCACGGGCACGCCCGGCCAGGCGCGGCGCACGCCCTCGACGCCGCCGATGTGGTCGAAGTGCGCGTGCGTCAGCCAGATGGCGATGAGTCGCGCGCCGAGCCGCTCGATCGCGGTGCAGATGCGCAGCGCCTCGTCACCGGGGTCGATCACCACGGCCTCGGCGCGCACCGGGTCGTGGAGGATCCAGCAGTTCTCCTCGAGCGGCCCGACGACGAGTTGCGAGACGTTCATCCCGCGGCGGCGAGCATCGGGACCGGCGCCGGCGCCGGCTGCCCGTTCTTCCGCGCGGTCAGGTACTTCTCGACCGCGATCGCCGCCGTCGTCGCGTCGCCGACGGCGGTCGTCACCTGGCGCGTGAGCTGCGCGCGGACGTCGCCCGCGGCGAAGAGCCCCGGGATCGAGGTCTGCATGTTGGCATCGGTGAGCAGGTAGCCCGCCGCATCGTGCGCGATGTGCTCCTTGATGATGCCGGTGTTCGGCTTGAAGCCGACGAAGATGAAGATGCCGGTGGCGACCAGGTCGCTCGCGGCGCCCGTCTTGATGTTGCGGATGCGCGCGTGCGTCATCAGCCCGTCCTTCCCTTCGATCGAATCCACCACGGTGTCGGTGATGACCTCGATCTTCGGGTTCGCGAACGCGCGCGACTGCACGATCTTCGACGCGCGGAAGCTGTCGCGGCGGTGGACGAGGAAGACCTTCGACGCGTAGCGCGTGAGGAAGTCGGCCTCCTCGAGGGCCGCGTCCCCGCCGCCGACCACCATGATGGTGTGGTTGCGGTAGAACGCGCCGTCGCAGATCGCGCAGTACGAGACGCCCTTCCCCGCGTACTCGATCTCGCCCGGCACCTCGAGCTTCACCGGCGTGCCGCCGGCGGTGACGATCACCGCGGGCGCGACGTACACGTCACCATTCTCGACCTTCACGTCGAACCGGCCGTCGGGGCGGCGGGTGACGCCCTCGACCGGCGTCGAGGTCCGGATCTCGGCGCCGAACTTCTCGGCGTGCGACTGGAATTTCGTCGCGAGCTCGTGGCCGAGGATGTGCTCGAAGCCGATGTAGTCCTCGATCACCTCGGTGTTCAGCAGCTCCCCGCCCGGGAATCCGCGCTCGAGCACCACCGACTTGAGCATCGACCGGCCGGTGTAGAGACCGGCGCACATGCCCGACGGCCCCGCCCCGACGATCACCACCTCGAATTCGTGCGTCGCCAAGCTCTGCTCCGTGCGTGCGAATATTGAAGCGGGGAATCTAGGCCCGCTGCGGCGGGCGAGCCACGCCGCCCGGTCGAAGAATCGCCGTCAGGGGGCCGCGAGTTCCAGCACCGCGAGCGCGCCGTGGCAATGCGAGACGGTGCCGACGAGCACCTCGGCCGCGCGTCCGTCGGCGGCCCCCGCCACGAGGGCATCGGCGCGCACGACGTCGGCGACGTCGAACATCCCGACGCCGTACGCGCGGTGCGCGCAGTGGAACACCGCGGGGCCGTCGAGCCGCCGCCCCTGCAGCCGGGCCGTCTCGACGAACGCGGTCACCGTCGGCGGCAGGCTCCACGCGCGCGGGCCCTTCGTGTGCGGGCAGGTGCGCGGCTCGACGCAGTTGATCGGGCACTCCCACGTCGCGAAGGACACGTAGTGGGTGCCGTCGTCGCCGCTGCGCTGCCAGGGCACGTCGAGCGCGTCGCCGAGCGGCGCGACGCGGATCCCCCGTCCCGGCCAGCGCGCGCGGGCCCGCGCGACGAGCCAGTGCGACATCAGGTGCGGCATCAGCGGCGACGGCACGATCGCGTCGCGCGCGACCGCGTCGGCGCCGCGCGCGACCGCCGCCGCGAGGTACTCGTTGAAGAAGAGCGTCCAGTCGCGCACGACCAGCGTCACTCCCTCGGCGTCGGAGGCGATCGCGCAGCCAGGGTCGCGGTCCACCACGACGAGCCGGTCCCACCGGAGCGCGCCCGCGGCGCGCGCCCGGCGCAGCTGCCGCACGTAGTACGAGCCGTAGCAGCCGCCTCCCACCACGACGATGTCGCCGAACCCCAGCGCGGCGCGCGCCTCAGTAGCGGGCACGCCGTCCCCCGTCCACCGGGAGCACGTGGCCGGTGATGTAGGGCTGCGCGAGGAGGAACGCGACCGCCGCGGCGACGTCGCGCGGCGCCCCGATGCGCCGCAGCGGCGTCGTCTCGACGAAGGCCTCGACCGTGCGCTCCGGCGTGCCCGGCGGCGCGAGCACGAAGCCCGGCGCGACGGCGTTCACGCGGAGGCGCGGCGCGAGCGCCGCCGCGAGGTGCTTCGTCATCGCCTCGACGCCGGCCTTGCTGATGCCGTGCACCGCGAACCCGGGCCAGGGCTCATGCGCCAGGTGGTCGGCGATGTTCACGATCGCGCCACCCTCGGGGAGCACGGCGGCGGCCGCCTGCGCGACGAGGAAGGGCGCGCGCAGGTTGAGCGCGATGATCGCGTCGAACTGCGCGGCCGACACCTCGCCGAAGGGCGTGCGCGTCATGCCGGCGGCGGAGTTCACGAGCGCGTCGAGCCGACCGAAGCGCCGCACCGTCTCGGCGACGAGCGCGGCCGGGCCGTCCGGCGACGAGAGGTCGGCGCGGATCGCGTCGCCACGGCCGCCCGCCTTCGCGACGGCGGCGACGGTCTCCTGCGCGCCGGCCTCCGACCCATGGAAATGCGCGGCGACGTCCCACCCCTCGGCGCCGAGATGGGTCGCGATCGCCTGCCCCACGCGCTGGCCGGCGCCGGTCACGAGGACGACGCGGCGCGCGCTCATCCTGCGCGGACCTTCGCGACGCGCTCGTCCTGCCGCTCGAGCCACTCGTACGGCACCTGCATCGCGCCGAGCACGCGCGCGCCGGCCGCCGCGCCGTGCCAGTCGGAACCGCCGCTGGGCACGAGGCCGAGGAAGTCGGCGAGCGCGGCGGCACGCTTGGTGTCGTCAGCCGAGTGGCTCGGATGGCGCACCTCGAGCCCGTCGAGCCCGAGGGCGACGAGCGGCTCGATCCGCTCGCGCCGTCCCTCGGCGGCCGGGTGCGCGACGACCGCGATCCCGCCCATCTCGTGCACGAGTGCGATGCCGTGCTCGACGTCGAGCCGTTCCTTCTCGACGAACGCCGGCTTCCCTGCGCCGAGGTAGCGGTCGAACGCCTCGCGCGAGTCGCGCACGAAGCTGCCGGCGATGAGCGCCTTCGCGACGTGCGGGCGCCCGATGGCGCCGGCACCGGCCGCGGTGAGCACCGCCTCCATCGTGAGCCCGACGCCGAGCGCGTTCAGGCGCGTGACCATCTCTTCCGCGCGGGCGCGGCGCTGGTCGCGATAGCGCTCGAGCCGTGCCTGCATCGTGTCGACATCGCGGATGTGGAGGCCGAGCAGGTGCACCTCGACGCCGCCCTGGTGCACGCTGAGCTCGACGCCCGGGACGAGCCGGAGACCGACGGCGTCGGCCGCGGCCTGCGCCTCCTCGATGCCGCCGAGGGTGTCGTGGTCCGTGAGCGCGAACGCCTCGAGCCCAGCCGCCTTCGCGGCCGCCACCGCCTCGCGCGGCGCACGGGAGCCGTCGGACGCGGTCGAGTGGGCGTGCAGGTCCACGTGGCGCGCCGGCTGCGCCGGCCGCGCCGGCGCGCCCGCGTCAGCGCTCACGGCGCGTAGCCGGCCTCTGGCGAGGTCGCGCTCGGCTGCGAGAGCGAGAAGAGGCGGCGCAGCGCCGCATCATCCATCTCGGCGAGCGACTGCTCGCGCGACCGCGACCCCGACGGCGAGTAGCGCGTGATGCGCACCTCGCGTTCCGCGGCGACGCCGGAGACGAAGAGGAGGCCGTACTCGTCGGCGTCGTACTGCGTGATGTAGCCGCTCGGATAGACCTTCCAGGAGCGGCCGTCGATGGCGATGGCGCGGGTGGGCATCAGGACAGCTCGACTTGTGTGTAGATGCGCGTCGGATCGAGGATCGGATCCGGCGAGGCCGCGTGCGCGGCCGAGAGAGTGGCGGCGTCGTTCGCCTCGCAGAACTCGACGAAGGCGCCGGCAAGGGCCTGTTCCTCGAACACCCAGTACCGGCAGCCCGTCGCCGTGAAGTGCCGCTCGCGCGCGCGCACGCGGTCGAGCCACTTCGCGCGCTCGGCCGGCGTGACCACGGTGCGGTGGATGCTCAGGGAGCGCGGCACGTCAGCCGGTGACGTTCTCGAGGGTCTTCTTCAGGTCGGCCATGAAGCGGTCGGCGTCGGCGCCGTCCACCACGCGATGGTCGAACGAGAGGGCGAAGTAGGCGCAGGTGCGGATCGCGATCGTGTCCTCGCCGTCGGGGCCGGTGACGACCTTCGGCCGCTTCTCGATCGCGCCGAGGCAGAGGATCGCCGTCGTGCCGACGGGGATGATCGGCGTGCCGAAGAGGGAGCCGAAGGTGCCGGGGTTGGTCAGCGTGAAGGTCGCGTCCTGCACTTCGGTGGGGTGCAGCTTCTTCGAGCGCGCGCGCGTGGCGAGGTCGTTGGCGCCGCGCGAGAGCCCGGTGAGGTTGAGCCCGTCGGCGTCCTTGAGGACGGGGACGATGAGCCCGGTCGGGTCGAGCGCCACCGCGATGCCGATGTTGTAGCGCTTCCGGTAGATCACGTCGGTGCCGCTCACGGTCGCGTTCACCACCGGGTGCCGGCGGAGGCACTCGATCACCGACCGCAGGATGAACGGCATGAAGGTGAGCTTCTGCCCCGTCTCGGCCTCGAACGTCGCGCGCATCTGCTGGCGCAGCCGCGCGACGCGCGTCAGGTCCACCTCGAAGAACGTCGTGACGTGCGCGGCGACCTGCTTCGCCTGCCGCATGTGGTCCGCGGTGAGGCGGCGGATCTTCGACATCGGCTCGACGACGTCGCCGGCCCACGGCGCGAACTGCGGGTCGACCACGTGCGCGACCGGCGTCGTGACCTGCGACGGCAGGCCGCCGGGCATCGACGCCGGGGCCGGCGTGCGTGGGCCGGACTCGAGGTACTCGACGAGGTCGCGCTTGGTGACGCGGCCGGCGATGCCGCTGCCGGAGAGCGCGGTGATGTCCACGCCCGCGTCGGCCGCCATGCGGCGGACGAGCGGCGACGACTTCGTGCGGATGCGCTCCTCGAACGAGCCGGCCACCGCGGCGGGGCGCGCCGGGGCGGCAGGGGCCGGCGCCGGACTCGGCGCGGTGCTGGGGACCGGCGCCGCGGGGGCGCTCGCCACGGGCGCGGCGGGTGCGCCGATCGCAGCGCCCTTCTCCGTCTCGATGCGCGCCACCACCGCGTTCACCGGCACCGTCGTGCCTTCGTGCACGATGATCTCGGCGAGCACGCCCGCGCTGGGCGCGGGGATCTCCGCGTCCACCTTGTCGGTCGAGATCTCGAAGATCGGTTCGTCGCGCTTCACCTCGTCGCCGACCTTCTTCAGCCAGCGCGACAGGGTGCCTTCGGCGATCGACTCGCCCATCTGCGGCATGATCACGTCTACACGAGCCACTGGAGCACTCCGTTCAGTTCTTGTCGTCCGCGCCGCCGGCCTCGGCCGCCGGGGGGCGCCGCAGGGCCGAGAGCACGAGCCAGGGAAGGGTCACGAAGCCGAGGGCCCCGCCGACCAGTGCATAAATGTACCAGTCGCACGTCGGGATGCCCTCGCAGGCGGGCGCCTTCGCGAAGAAGGCGACCCCCTTGGAGACCAGCACGGCGATCATGGCGCCCGAGAAGGCGCCGATCCACGCCATGAAGCAGCCGATGGCGACGAGCCGGCCGCGCGACGGGAGGGGCGGCGCGTTCACGCGCCCCCCGGATGGCGTGCCGGCACTAGTAGGCCGGCGCGAAGCTGTGGCGGTGGTCCACCTGCGTGTGCAGCTGCACGAAGAACTTCTTCACGTTCCGGTCGAGGCGGCTCTCGCCCATCTGGTCCGTGTGGGCCTCGACGAAGCAGTAGTGGCCGCCCTCCATCCGGACCGTCAGCTCGAGCGTCGCCGGGACCTCGGGCGTGCCGACGACGCCGGTGAAGCTGCGGCTGCGCGGCCCCTCGCCGGTCGGTCGCAGGCCGATGGTCGGGAAGAAGGCGTCGGCGGTCGCGAGGACTTGGTCGGGATGGAGCGCGGTGCGGTGGAAGTGGCGCATGGGAAGGGCGGATGGGAGATGAGCGATGTGAGATGTGAACGAGGGACGACCTCTCACGACTCTCCTACGGAGTCACCGTCTCCGACTCGCGGCGGACGAGCTGCCGCCAGTCGTGCGTGCGCTGGAGCGCCTCGGTGGAGTCGCGGCGGAACTGGACGCCCATCATCCAGTCGCCAGCGGTCACGAACGTCAGCGTCGCGCGGTAGGTGCCGGCCTCGGGGCCGTACTTGAACCCGTTCCAGACGGTCTTGTGGTCGGAGTTCGTCGCGAAGATCCGCCCTTCGCCGTTCACGATCGGCGCGTCGGTCTCCTTGTCCTTCACCACGATCGTGTACGTGATGCGCTCGATCGCGCGCGGCGGGGAGACGTCCGGCCAGACGCGCATCTCGAAGTCGTCGGTGGTGAACCGGAGGACCGAGGGGTCGTCGGGCTTGCCGCAGCTCAGGGCCGCCGCGACGAGGGCGGCGACGCCGAGGAGGCGAAGGCGGTGCGGTCTCATGCCAAGCTCCAGGAGCGGGTTGGGACTGCGGCGGGGCGGAACGGAAAGATAGTCCGGGTCCGCGCCGCCCCGCAGGGGGACGGACGTTGCGAGAGGATGAAGCGTGCGTGAGGAGTCGGTGACCGCGTCAGCCGTCGCGCGCGGCGGTCGCCGCCGCCACGTGCCGCACCCGCTGGACGAACGTGACGACCGCGGCGAGCGCGAGCAGCAGCACCACGAGGTCCATCACCCAGCCGCCGAGGTCCCGGCCGAAGAAGGCCTGCGGCGCGGCGAGCAGCGTGATCCGCTCCGGCCGCTCGATCGCGCCGATCCCCTTCATCGCGACGCCAGCCATCTCGCCGCGTGAGCGCGCATACGAGGTCAGGAAGGTCGCGACGAGGGCGACGAGGGCCGTCGCGAGCATGAACTCGGCGCGCGGACCCGCGTGGATGGCGTAGAACCAGGCGATGCCGCCGAGCAGCGCGGCGTCGGCGACGCGGTCGAGCGTCGCGTCATAGAACGCGCCGAACGCGGTGGCGCGGCCGGTGCGCCGCGCCACCTCGCCGTCCACGACGTCGAAGAACGCGAGGATCCCCAGCGTCCAGCCCGCGGTGCGGATCCAGCCGGCCCCGAACATCAGCCCGACGACGACCGTCGCCGCGGTGCCCAGCGTCGTGATGAGGTTCGGCGAGACCCGCCGCCGCACGCACCACGCGATGAGCGGCTCGATCAGCCGAAGGTAGCCGGCGACGAGCGATTGCCAGGACGTGGGCATCCGCCTCAGTAGAGGAGATAGGGCCGGACCTTCCGCTGGAAGGCGATCACGTCAGGCTGCACGCGGTCGATCACCTCGTCGGGATCGTCCCCGCGCAGGAGCGCCTCGCGCGCCCACGCCGCGCCGAGCCGCAGGTCCACCGTGCGCGCCGTGAGCCGCAGCGAGTCGGGATGGGCCTTCGCGACCGCCCAGAGGATCGCCGCGCCGACGCGCGCCGCCTGCACGCGCTCGCGGTCGTCCACCACCACGCGCACGCCCGGGATCTCCTTCCCCGCGAACTTGTTGTCGCCCGGCCGCACCGGCGTGAAGCGCTCGGCGACGAAGTGCACGCCGCTGAGCTGCCGCTCCTCGAGCAGGTCGGCCACCTTCCTGGCGTCGAGCCAGCTGGCGCCGATGCGCTGGAAGGCGAGGTCGGTGCCGCGTCCGACCGAGAGGTTCGAGCCCTCGAAGGGCACGAGCGCGGGATAGATCAGGGCGCTCGTGAGCGACGGCATGTTCGGCGACGGGCGCACCCACGGCAGCCCGGTGTCGTCCCACCACATCGTGCGGCGGTAGCCGCTCATGCGCACGACCGTGAGCTGCACGGGGATGCGGAGCTCGGCCGCGAACCACCGGGCGAGCTCGCCCATCGTCATACCGTGCCGCAACGGGTGCGGGTATAATGCGTACGCCTGCCCGCGCCGCTGCGGCGTGGGGTCCTCGGGATTGGCGAGGGCGGAGTCGAGCAGCAGCCCTTCGGTCCGCGCGCCGAGCGGATTGGGGCGGTCGAGCACGACGAAGGGGATGTTGTTGCGGGCCGCGGCCCGCATCCCGTAGACCATCACCCCGACATAGGTCCAGGTGCGCGTGCCGATGTCCTGCAGGTCGAAGACGAGTCCGTCGAGATCCTTCAGCAGCGAATCGGGCGGCCCCACCGTCTCCCGTGTGTACAGCGAGTGCACCATCAGCCCCGTCTTCGCGTCGAGCTGGTCGGGGAGGTTGGTGACGTCCTGGTCGCCGCGGATGCCGTGCTCGGGGGAGAAGAGCCGCACCAGCTGCACGTTCGCGCGCTTCGCGCGCGGGTCGTCGCGGAGCAGGTCCACGATCGACGCGCCCTTCGCGTCGACGCCGGTGTGGTTGGTGATCAGCCCGATCCGCCGGCCGGCGATCACCTGCAGCGAATCGTCGAGCAGGACCGTCATCCCGGGACGGAAGGCCGGCCGCTCGGCGGCGCGCCGCGCCGCCGGCGACTGCGCCACCGGTGGCTTCGCGCAGGCCGCGCTCGTCCACAGCAGCAGCAGCACCGACCAGACTCCTCTTCCCCGCGTCGCGTGAGCTCGCACTCCCCGTTCCTCCGCCTCGCCGGCCTCGCCGGCCTGGTCCCGGTCCTCTCCTGCGCCGCGCCCGCGGCCGCAGTCCCGCCCGCTCCCTCCGCCGGCTACGTCGCGCCCGCCTCGCTCCGCGGCGTCGCGATCCCCTTCGCCGGCCCGCTCCCCGCCGTCGCGCAGCGCTGGCTCGACTCGACCGTCGCCGCGATGCCGCTGCGCGACCGCATCGGCCAGATGGTGATGATCTGGGTGCTGGGGGATTATACCAGCACGAGCGATTCCTCGTTCGCCTGGGCGGTCGACCGGATCACACTCGACCGCGTGGGCGGCGTCGTGATGTCGCTCGGCTCGCCGATCGAGGTCGCGGCGAAGGTGAACGCGCTGCAGGCCCGCTCGCCGCTGCCGTTGATCGTGGCGGAGGACGTCGAGCCCGGGCTCGGTCGGCTCGAGGGCGGCACGTTCACGCCAGGCCTCCTGCGCGGTGGCGACGCGACGGTGATGCCGAGCAACATGGCGATCGGCGCGGCGGGGAGCGCGGAGCACGCGGCCGCCGCCGGTCGCATCATCGGGCGTGAGTCGCGCGCGATCGGCATCCACGTCGCGTTCGCGCCCGCGATCGACGTGAACAACAACCCGGCGAACCCGGTGATCAACGTCCGCTCGTTCGGCGAGGATCCGGGTGCGGTCTCGCGCCTCGGCGCCGCGTTCGTCGAAGGGCTGCAGGGCGCCGGCGTCGCCGCGACCATCAAGCACTTCCCCGGCCACGGCGATACCGACACCGACTCCCACCTCGCGCTCCCGGTCGTGACGGCGACGCGGGCGCGCCTCGACACGCTCGAGCTGGCGCCGTTCCGCAGCGCGATCGCCGCCGGCGCCGCCGCGGTGATGAGCGCGCACATCGCGCTCCCGGCGGTCGCGATGGACAACACGCCTGCGACGCTCGTGCCGGCGATCATGCAGGACCTCCTGCGCGACACGCTCGGCTTCAAGGGACTCACGTTCACCGACGCCATGGACATGCGCGGCGTCGGCGCGGGCTACCCGAACGAGGTGAGCTCCGTGCGCGCGATCCAGGCCGGCGCCGACATCCTGCTGATGCCGGCCGACGTCCCGGGCGCGATCGCCGCCGTCAGCGCGGCGGTGGAGCGCGGCGACATCACGCCGGCGCGGATCGAGGCGTCGGTGCGCCGCATCCTCGAATGGAAGCTGCGCACGGGCGCGATCCAGCGGCCGTTCTCCGACCTCGACTCGCTGCGCGCCGTCGTCGGCAGCGCCGCGCACCGCCAGTACGCGCAGCGCATCGCCGACGACGCGGTGACGCTCCTGCGCAACGACGACGCGCAGGTGCCGTACGCCGCCGG
>CAZIDS010000018.1:18770-22320 GCA_964537945.1 uncultured Gemmatimonas sp.
GTCGTCGCGTTCTCGAACCCGTACGTCATCCGCGAGTTCGGCTGGGTGTCGGGCTACGTCGCGACCTTCGGCCGCGGCGACGCGATGGAACGCGCCGCCGCGCGCGCGCTCGCCGGCCGCATCCCCTTCCGCGGCCACGCGCCGATCACGCTCCCCGGCTACTTCCGCCTCGGCGACGGCATCGCGGCCGCCCCGCGCGCGGCGATGCCGTCGCTCGAGGACTCGGTGCGCACCATCCTCGACCGCGCGGTGCGCGACTCCGTCTTCCCGGGCGCGATCGCGGTCATCGGCGACCGCAGCGGGATCCGCACGCAGGTCACCGCCGGCCGCATCGACTGGGCCGCCGATGCCCCCGCGCCCGACGCGCACACCATCTGGGACCTTGCCTCGCTCACGAAGGTCGTCGGCATGACGACCGCGATGATGCAGCTCGTCGAGCAGGGCAAGGTCGTGCTCGACGCGCCGGTGCAGCGCTACCTCCCCGAGTGGACCGGCCCGATGAAGGACCGCGTCACGGTGCGCCACCTGCTCACGCACTCGGCCGGGCTCCCCGCCTTCAAGCAGCTCTGGAAGATGACGAGCACCGCCGACTCGGCCCGCATGATCCTGATGACGACACCGCTCGACACGGCGCCGGGCGCGCGGATGGTCTACTCCGACATCGGCGCGATCCTCCTCGGCTGGATCGTCGAGCGCGTCAGTGGCCAGTCGATCGACGCCTACCTCGCCCAGCACGTCTTCACGCCGCTCGGGATGAGCGAGACGCGCTACCTGCCGCCGGCCGAATGGCGGCCGCGCATCGCGCCCACCGAGGTCGACCCGTGGCGCGGCCGGCACCTGCGCGGCGAGGTGCACGACGAGAACGCCTTCTTCCTCGAGAAGCCGGTCGCGCATGCGGGCCTCTTCTCGTCGGCGGCCGACTTGGCCCGCTTCGCACAGATGCTCCTGAACGACGGCACGCTCGGCGGCACGAGGGTCGTGAAGGCCGAGACGGTGCGCGACTTCACGCGGGTGCAGAACGTGATCCTGTCGAACCGCGCGCTCGGCTGGGAGACGCCGACCGGCGGCAACTCGGCGGGGCGCATCATGAAGCGCCCGGCCTACGGGCACACGGGCTTCACCGGCACGTCCATCTGGATCGACCCGGTGAACGACCGCTTCGTGATCCTGCTGACGAACCGCGTGCACCCGACGCGCGAGAACTCGCGGATCGGCCCCGTGCGCACCGCCGTCGCCGACGTCGTCGAGACGATGGCGCCCGAGCGCGCCCCCTGAGCGCGCCCCCTGCGCGCGTGACCGGGACCGACCGGCGGGCGCTCGTCCGGCCGCTCACGGCACTGCGCTTCCTCGCGGCGCTGTGGGTCCTGCTCCATCACGCACTGCCGCGCGGCGCCGACGGGTCATTCACGGCCGCGCTGGCCTCGTCGGGCTGGCTCGGCGTCTCGCTCTTCTTCGTGCTGAGCGGCTTCCTGCTGACCGTGCGGTACGCGCCGGCGGGGACGATGCGCGGCACCCGGCGCGCATTCTGGCTCGAGCGCGTGGCGCGCCTCGCGCCGGCGTACTTCCTCGCGCTGCTCTTCGCACTGCCGCTCTTCCTGCGCGACGCGCGCGTGCAGGCGCTCGGCGGCGCCGCCACGGCGAAGGTCGCTGCCGCGGTGCTCACTGCACAGCAGGCGTGGCGGCCGGAGCTCGCCTGCCAGTGGGACTGTCCCGCCTGGTCGCTCTCCGTGGAGGCCTGGTTCTACCTCGCCTTTCCGCTCGCGATCGCGCTGCTCGGCGGCTGGCTGATGCGGCGCGACGAGACACGCCGCGGTCGTGGCACCGTCGTGGTGCTGCTCGGTCTCGCGGCGTCGTTCGCGGTATTCCCGTGGCTGGAGCGCGTGGGAAGCGCGTGGATGCTTCCTGTGTACTCGCTCTCGCCGCTCGCGCGCTGGCCGGAGTTCCTGGCCGGCATCGGGCTGGCGGCGGTGCTGCGCGACTGGTCGCCGGCCGGGCCGCGGCCGGGCCTCGCGATGTTCCTCGTGGGGCTCGCATGGCTCGCCGGGGTCGTGGCCCTGCGGGGCACGATCGAGGGCGCGGGCCTCCACCTGCTGCCGGTCGCGCTCCCGGCCTTCCTGCTCCTCGTCGGCGGCTGCTGGGGGATGCGGCAGCGCGCCGCGCTTGGCCTCGACTCCGCGGCGCTCGTGCTCCTCGGCGAGGCCAGCTACGCGCTCTATCTCTTCCACGCCCCGCTGCACGGTTACCTGCTGGCCCTCACGAACCGTCTCATCGGGAGGGGGTACGACACCTCGTGGGCGCTGTTCGCGGCCTACGCCGTGGCGGCGACCTCCCTGGCGATCCTGGTGCACCAGCGGGTCGAACTTCCGGCCCGAGAACGGCTGCGGTCGCGCTGGGGGCTCCGCCGCTCGATTTCGTGACACCCGCGTCTTGTCGGTGGAACCCCGAGCCGTATATTCCGGATTAGCAGGATGACGCCGCATGTCGCGGCCCCGATCCCACTTCGGAGGGATGTGATGAGCACGATGAATACGCCCGAGGTCGCGCTGACGGTCACGTCGGCGGCGGCGGTCGAGGTCCAGAAGTTCATGACGGCGGAGAACGTGGCCCCTGAGGTCGGCGGGCTCCGCGTGAGCGTGCAGCCCGGCGGCTGCTCCGGCTTCAAGTACAGCCTCCTGATCGAGGACAAGGCGGCCGACGACGACACGATCCTGTCGCAGAACGGCTTCAACGTCTTCGTGGACCCGTTCTCGATGCAGTACCTGAACGGCGTGACCATCGACTACGTGACCTCGATGCAGGGGTCGGGCTTCACGTTCAAGAACCCGAACGCCACCGGCGGATGCGGGTGCGGTAGCAGCTTCTCGGCCTGAGTCCCATGTCGACCGGCCGCGAACCGCACTCTGACGCGGCGCGTTCGCACGAGGCCCGCGCCCCCATCGAGGGGCGCGGGCCTCGTGCGGTTCGTGCCGCCGAGCAGCTCGAGAGGATCCACACGCAGGTCTTCGCCGACCACGCCGCGCTGGCGAAGCAGGTCGCGGCGCGCATCGCGACGGTCATCCGCGAGGCGAACGCGAAGGGCCGCCGGGCCGTGCTCGGCCTGGCGACGGGCTCGACGCCGATCGGCGTGTACCGCGAGCTCGTGCGGATGCACCGCGAGGAGGGGCTGAGCTTCGCGAACGTCGAGACGTTCAACCTCGACGAGTACCTCCCGATGCAGCCCGACAGCGAGCACTCGTACCACCGCTTCATGTGGATGCACCTGTTCTCGCACGTGGACATCCCGCGCGAGCGCGTGCACATCCTCGACGGCACGCTGCCGTCGGAGGCGGTGGCGGAGCACTGTGCGGCGTTCGAGCGCGCGATCGACGCCGCGGGCGGGATCGACTTCCAGCTGCTCGGCATCGGCAAGACGGGGCACATCGGCTTCAACGAGCCGGGCTCGGGGCTCGAGAGCCGCACGCGCCGAGTGCACCTCGACCGCGTCACGCGCCGTGACGCGGCGGCCGACTTCTTCTCCGAGCGCAACGTGCCGCTCGAGGCGCTCACGATG